>CAMAVY010000028.1 GCA_945861675.1 Klebsiella pneumoniae
TGACCGGCAAGCCGAGGTCTCGTCGCCATGCGCGTGCCAGCGCGGTGCGAAGCGTCTTGTACTGCTCGTCGACGTTGCCGCTCAACGTCAACGTCTCAGACTCCAACGCAAGCACGTGCGGCGTGACCTCCGCGTCCAGCGATGTACCCAGTTCCACCAGCGCATCGGCCTGCAGACGCGCATTGGCGCGGCGATCGAATCCAGACTTGAGCAGTGCGGCGCCGGTGCCGACACCGGAGATACCGCTAACGCGTCCGTAGCTACTCTCCGATTTGATGGCTGTCGCCATACCACCGACCACTGCAGCAGCGCCGGCAATAGTGCGATTGCGCGCATCTTCAAGCAGCTGTCTGCGCGTGGCGGCCGCTTCATAGCTGGCATGACGGTAGCGTTTGTACGGATCGAGCATTGCCGCATTGAAGTTGGCGTAGTGCTCATCGAGCGCATCGATGAATTGAAATTCGCGCTCGCGCACACGCTGTATGCGTTCGACCATCGGATCGTTGTCGGCGGGCAGCCGGCGAACTTCGATGGCACCCGTGTTGGCAACCTTCAGGTATTCCGCGAACGCTTCCGGCGCCATTTCATTGGCAAATTTGAGCTCGGCCACGCGTTTGATGGCTCTGACCTGCTCGGGCGTCATGCTGCGGTAGTACTGCGTGAGGTCCTGTTCTATCTGGCGATAGATGTCGCGAAACGGGTCGATGGAAGTGGGCACCGCTGGATCGTACGCATACTTGCTGGTGAACCCTTCGTACTTCTTGTTGAACCAGATGCGTCCGGTGGAATCAGTGGCACCCACGGTCAGGCTGAGGTGTTCGCCATCGGAGCCTTCGATTCGGCCGAGCAATGTCACATCGATGGCGTTGCTCAACCGTGGCAGTACGCGGACTTCGGCCCAGTGGCCGCTGCGCTGCAGCTCGCTTTTCAGCGCGTAGGGCAGGAAGCTGGCTTCAGCCTTGCGGACCTCCGGGATCACGCCTTCGGCCAGCATTTCTTCGTAGTCGCCGGGCACGTTCGCGTCGAACACTGCCACGCCCAGACGCAACGCCAACGCCTGCTCGGGAATCTGATCCTTCGACACCGGTGTCGCTGGACGCACATCGATGCTGCGATTGGTCGAAGATACGCAGGCGCTGACGAGAATTCCGCACATCAGCGCAACGCCGCCAGCGCGGATCGAGCGCCAGCCCGGCACCTGCAGCATGCGCCAGAGGGCCAGTCCAAGCGGTTGGATCAGCAGCGGTGGTTTCATGGCTGGCTCAATGCCTGTTGCGCTTGTGCAGTCGGTACTCATTCCAGAGTTTCGCGCGCAGCTCGGGGTCAGGTTCGTAGGTGGCCGCCTCGCGCAACTGGCGTCCGAGCACATCGTCGGACGGGTCGTCGGGAACGTCCGGCGGAGGCGGAATGGCCGGACCGCGGGCCTGGACGTCCTCCGGATTGCCGACTGGACTCGGCAGTTCCGGGAGGGCCGACGGATTGCCGTCGCCATCTTGATTGCTGGGATCGCTGCCCGCGCCCGCGGCGATCGCGTCTTCCGGTTTGGGCAGCTTTCCGGTTGAGCCAATTTCTTCTGCACGTTCACGGATGCGTTCACGTTCAGTGTTCATACGCTGGTCGATGCTGCCAAGCACCTGCTCGAGTTCGCCGTCATCTCCTTTGCCGCTGGCGCTGCCGGCCTCATCACCCGCACCGGCGGCTTCCTCGCCGTATGCGCCCGGCTCAGTGCTGGCCCCTGTACCAGTGCCGTCTGCATTGCCATCGCCCGTTTTGCCGCTGGGCTTCGGTTGTTTGAAGACCGGGGTAGGCAAGCGCGAGCCGCTGGCCGTGGCAGACGGATCGCCGGACGCATCTGTTCCTTCGCCGGCGGCACCGCCACCGCCGCCCTCACCGCCGCTGCCGCCTGGCACACCACCGCCACCAGAGCCCGGCATCTTCGGCCCCATCACGGAGGGCGACGAGCCACCACCGGATGCACCGCCTGATGATCCGTCTCCAGACTCCGAGCCCTGAGAACCGCCACTGGGCTTGCCGCCTGGCGAGCCGCCCGGCTTCCCAGCCGGCATGCCACCTGGCGTGCCACCTGGTAAGCCACCCGGAAGGCCGGCCGGTGAGGGCAGTCCGCCGGGCGACGGAAGGCCGCCCGATTGACCACCACTGGAAGAGCAACCTGCCAGCCCCAGTCCCAGCGGGAGGGCAGCCAACAACCAGATGAGCGAAGTTCTGGCCACAGTCGCGGCCGCCGGTCGAGTGCGGGCCCGCCCTTGCTCCACGCCCCGCAACGCCAGGAAATTGTTCGGGCTGCTCATGCTGTGCTCCTCCGACTGACCGCTCGCTCACAGGTACGCGATGAAACCCGATTGCAGATGTGGCCGCAGCGCTGCGCAGGCAACGCCCGACTGTCGATTTCGTTGACGCTCAAGATCCTGCCTGCTCGAAATACGGGAACTCGAACCTGAAGCGGGCGCCGCTTGATGCCACCGCATTGCCACTGGCATCCAACTGCGGTCGGAAGCGTGCTTTGCGCATTGCCTCCAGCAGTTGCTTCGTGAGCAGTTGCTCGGGTACCGCCGTGACGACTTGGACGTTGTCGACGTCGCCGCGTTCCGAAACATCGAATGTCAATTCGATGTAGCCCCGGTACTCGGGAATGGCATCGAGCGCCGGACGGGGTGGGGCAGCCGGGGGACGAAAGTAGACCGCGGCCGGTTGCGCGAACAGGGCGACCTGCTGCTCCGGTTGCTGCGCAAGTTGCGCACGCGCCTCGCGGTACGCTGCCATCGCAATGTCGAACTTGTTGAACAGCAGATACCAGTCACCAAGCTCAACCAGGGCCGCCGCCGTCTCGGCTGTCGCGACCGGCTGCTGGCGCTGATAGATGCGAATCGCTTCCTTCAAAGCATTTTCGCCCGGTGCAAAACGATTCAACATGCCAAGACGCCGTTCCGACCCAAACAGTTCGGGCCCGTTGGGATCGACTTCATAGCGTTGTTCGTCGTCGTGAATCCGGTGCACGGGAAAGCGTTCAAGGCGGTAGCTGCGAGCGAGCCTGCGCAGCGCGACCGCGCGCCTCGGATCATCCGCGCCTGCCTTTGCATCGATGATGACTGCGGCGCGCTCATAGGCCTGACGGGCACCAAACACATGGCCAACGCTCTCGTACCAGATCGCCAGGTCGTTCAGCTGTTCTGCCATTTCCATGCTGCCGCCACCGTACTGGTGCTGCACCAGATAAAGGGCGTACTCCTTGGCCTTGATGGCATCTGTCCAGCGGTTGAGATCGCTCAAGACGGCGGCAATCACATCGATGCTCTTGAGTTGCTGCAAGCTGTACAGACCGTCGGTAACTCGACTGATGTGCTGAGCCCGTTCGAGTACACCAAGCGCATCGTTGTTGTGGCCGATCGCGTGCATGGACTTGCCAAGGTCGATCAATGCGTCGACCAGGCGCGGGTCGAAGCCGCTGAAGTCTTCCTCGATGGCAGCAACACGGCGCTGGTAGACAGCGATGTCGGCCTCACCCGCGCGTCGCTTGATGCGGACTGCTTCTTCGCGTGCTTTGCGCTGATCGGCGGCAGACTGCGGCGGGAGCGAATCGGTGGCAGGCGCAGCGAGTTCTGTTTGTGGCGCAGCCGCCGGTGCCACGGCAGTGTTCTGCGGCGCCACAGGCGTCGCCGTCGGATCCGGTGTAGTAGTTGCTGCGGCTGGTTGCTGAGCATGTTGCTCGGAGACAGTTGCGGTGTCGGACTGCGCGCAGGCTGCCTGCAGGCTTAGACCGACAATCAAACCCGCTGCGAGCCGTGTAAGGGATGACAACATCGCTACAACCCTCTGCTTACGTACTGACCCGGAACATGGTTACTGGGGCCGGTTAGCCCGATGCGTGCCCACCATATACGCTGGGCGTTGCACGCTGAATGTCACACGCTGAGCGTCGCACGCTCGGCGCCCGAGCGCCCAGCTTGGATTTGTGCTGAACGTGCCATTTGCGCAAACAAGTGGACACAGTCGACCGCCATTTTGTTCTCGCGCTTGGAGAAGTTCGCTCGGCCAGCCGGCTGCCGTCAAGTGATCAGGGCCGCTGGCGCAGCGGGCAACGCAATTGTCTGAGTTAGCATCCGCCTTCACAGGTACAGAAAGGAATGCGCGGGTGACCGACGACACTGACAGCGCAGGCCAGCAGGTCGACGTTCGCGGAATGAAATGCCCGGAACCACTGTTGATGGTCCGCCGGACCGTTCGCGCAATGCGCGCGGGTGAAGTGCTGCACGTGGTTGCCACGGATCCGACGACCCTGCGCGACATTCCACAGTACTGCCGCTTTCTGGAGCACGAGTTGCTGCGCCAGTGGCAGGCCGGCGACGAGTTGCACTTTGAGTTGCGCAAGAGTCACCGCGGCCCGTGATCAGCGCCTACTTCGCTTATGGCAGCAACATGAATCCGGCGCGGATGCAGCAGCGCGGCCTGATGTTCACCCGCGCGGTTGCAGCCGCACTGCCGGGGCATGCACTGGTGTTCGACAAGCGCGCAGCACGGGTGCATGGGGCCGGCCACGCAAACATCCGCTACTGCCCCGGCGCCACCGTGCACGGCGTGCTCTTTTTCCTCGCCGAGCCGGAAATGATTCAGCGCATGGATCCCTACGAGCAGGCGCCGATCAACTATGGCCGAGAGGTTTTCCATCTGGCCACGGCGCTCGACGATCTCGGCGCGCGCACCTCGACTCCCGCGCTCAAGTGGGTCCCCGCGTGGGTGTACGTAGGAAACCCAGGCGTACTGCAGGACGGCCTGCGACCGGAGCCGGAATACATGGCGCATCTGCTGGCCGGCGCGCCCTACCTGCCCGCCGACTATGTGGCCGCACTGCGGAGCATCGAATGCCTGCCGCCGACACCCTAGCCCGTCTGTTCGACCACACATTTTCAGCGCGCTATGCGGTGTACATGCGCGGTGGCGCAACAGAGCCGCTGTACCTGCCGGCGATCGCGCAGCAGCCTGCACAACTGGTCTACACGTACGACTATCCGTCGAGCGTGCTGCACGAAGCGGCGCACTGGTGTCTCGCCGGTGCGCAGCGAAGGCGAAGCGTGGACTTTGGCTTTGCCTATGTGCCGACCGCCGCGCGCAGTGCGCAGGATCAAGTGGCCTTCGAGGCGGCAGAAGTGCGCACCCAGGCGATCGAGTGGCGGCTGTCGTTGGCCGCCGGGGTGGCGTTTCGTCTGAGCGTTGACAGCATCGGGCGCAATCGCCGCCCATTTCTTGAGCGGGTTGTGCAGGAGGTACAACGCCGCCTGCGCGACGGTTGGCCGCGGCGCGTGCAGCGCTTCGCCGCAGTGCTGGCCGACGCCCTGGGCGGCGTGGCCGATCCGAACTGGAGTGATTTCGCGCGAGGACTGGCTGATGTCTGAGGCCGTATCGCTGCTGCTCGTTGATGCGTCGATCTACCTGTTTCGCGCGTTCTTTTCGCTACCGAAGCGCTGGCACGATGAAGCAGGCAATCCGACGCACGCAGTGCTCGGCTTCACCCGCACGTTGCTGGATGCACAAAAGCGCCTTGAGCCGAGCCATATCGTGGTTGCTTTCGATACCAGCCTCACCACCTGCTTTCGCAATCAGATCCTGCCTTCCTACAAGGCGCAGCGACCGCTGCCTGATCCCGACATCATTCGCCAGCAGGCCGAGTGTGTGCGCAGCTGCGAGCAGCTGGGTTGGTTTCACTGTGCCGATCCGGAGTACGAAGCAGATGACCTGCTTGCTTCGGCATTGCGGCAATGGCGCGCGACCCACCCCGAGGCACCCGCCTGGTTGATGACGCGCGACAAGGACTTCGGCCAGCTTCTGCTCGAGCCCGGCACCCGCGTATGGGATGACGGTACGCATTTCGGCGCGCGCGAATTCAGCAGTCGCTATGGCGTGCTGCCCGCTGCATTTCCCGACTATCAGGCGTTGGTTGGTGATGCCAGCGACAACGTGCCCGGCGTCACGGGCGTCGGGCCGAAGACGGCCGCACAGCTCATCGGTCGGTTTGGCAGTCTTGAAAGTGTGTACGAGCAGATCGATCAGGTGCGCTCGGGTCGCACGCCGATCCGCCGGCCCGAGCAGGTTGCACGTGATCTGCTGGCACAACGCGATCAGGCGTTCGCGATGCGCGCAATTCTTCGCCTGCACACGCAGTGCACCGTTGTCGAAACGTTGGAGCAGTTGCGACCGCGCGCCGTGGATGTGGCAAGCCAGACAACGTTCTTTAAGCGGCTTGGGCTGCATGGATCGCTGCGACTCCCTAACGACGCCGGCACTTTGACGCCGACCGCGGGCGAGGGTGGCGCCGCATGACCCAGCAGACGGTCGATGCGGATGTCGTGGTGATCGGTGCAGGCGTTGTCGGTCTCGCAGTCGGCAGCGAATTGGCCGCGCGCGGACGCGATGTGCTGGTGCTCGAAGCCCGCGATGCCATCGGCAGCGAAACCAGCAGCCGTAACTCTGAGGTGATTCACGCCGGGATCTACTATCCCGCAGGCAGCCTGAAGGCGCGCTGGTGTGTTGAAGGCAAGGCGCTGCTGTACGACTTCTGCCGTCGCTATGCCGTGCCGCACCGTCGGCTTGGCAAGGTCATCGTTGCGGTTGCCCAAGATGAATTGACGGTGCTTGAAGGCTACGCGCGTGCTGCGCTGGCCAACGGTGCCGGCGTGCTGCAGCCGCTGGATGCGCAGCAGGTGCATCGCCTCGAGCCAGCCGTGCGTGCCGTGGCAGGTCTGTATTCCGAGTCCACCGGCATCATCGACAGCCATGCCTACATGCTGGCACTGCAGGGACGATTGGAAGCGCACGGCGGCATGCTGGCATTGCTGACACCCGTGCTGGGGGGCGCTGCGGATACAGCAGGTGTGACGCTGCAGACCGGCGGCGCGGCGCCGATGCAGCTGCGCGCACGCTGGGTCATCAACAGCGCAGGTCTGCATGCGCCCGAGGTTGCGCGAAGCATCAGCGTGCCTGCGGACGTTGCATTGCCGGCGGCCAGCTATGCAATCGGCCACTACTACAGTTACGCCGGTCCATCGCCGTTTACGCATCTGGTGTATCCGATGGCCGTTGCCGGCGGACTTGGCGTGCACGTCACATTGGATCTGGCCGGTGTGGCGCGCTTCGGGCCCGACGTGCGTTGGCTGGATGCGGTGAACTACGCGTTCGATGATTCACAGCGCACGCAGTTCGTGCAGGCCATCGAGCGCTACTTTCCAGCCCTGGATCGCAATCGTCTGCAGCCGGGCTACACGGGCATTCGGCCGAAGATCAACGGCGCGCGTGAGCCCGCCGCCGACTTCCAACTGTTGACGCAGACCGAGACCGGGGCGCCCATCCTGCACCTGCTTGGCATCGAGTCGCCTGGGTTGACGTCGTCGCTGGCCATTGCGCGCACGGTGGCCGACTGCATCGGCAGCGATTGAGTGCACATGCGACTGCGCGTTGGTGTGTTGTTGAACCCTGTTGCCGGCATCGGCGGCGCGGTTGCGTTGCGCGGCAGTGATGGAGCGGATACGCAACAGCGCGCGCGTGCACTCGGCGCGCAGTCGAAGGCGGCGTTGCGGTTGCAACAGGCCTTGCATGCGGTTGCCGAGCCGGGTCGGGCGGACTGGCTGAGCATTGCCGCGCCAATGGGTGAAGACGTGCTGCGCGCCGCGAACATCCAGTGTGCCGTCGTCCATGCGCCGAAGACCACACACACCACCCCCGAGGACAGTCGTCAGGCGGTGCATGCGCTGACACGGGCCGGCATCGATCTGTTGCTGTTTGCAGGCGGTGACGGCACGGCGCGCGACGTGCTGGCCAGCCTTGCGCAACCGCAGTTGTGTCTCGGCGTACCCGCCGGTGTGAAGATGCATTCGAGTGTGTTCGCGCTTACGCCAGCGGCAGCGGGGCGGATCGTCAATCGGCTGCTCTCGGGTGAGCTGGTCGCGGTGCAGCAGGGCGAAGTGCGCGATATCGATGAAGCCGCGTTACGCGATGGCCGTATCGACAATCGCTACTTCGGCAGCATGCGCGTACCCGCCGCGGCCGACTTTATGCAGAGCCTGAAGATTTCGGGACGCGAGTCCGAGCCGCTGGCGCAGGAAGAAGCGGCGGCGGGTGTACTCGGCGCGATGCAGACAGGCACGCGCTATCTGCTGGGTGCCGGCAGCACGCTGCTGGCCGTCAAACGGCAGCTGGGATTCGCCGGCACATTGCTGGGCGTGGATGTCTGGCAGGACGGGCAGGTGCTCGCCATGGACGCAACGGCGCAACAGCTCCTGGCGCTGTGCAGTTCGGGATACCCGACCGTCGCCGTGCTATCTCCCACAGGTCATCAGGGCAGTTTGCTTGGCCGTGGCAATCAGCAGTTTTCGCCAGACGTGCTGCGCTGCATCGGCGGCCAGATGCTGGTCGTTGCCACGCGCGGCAAACTTGCGCAGCTGCAAGGTCGGCCATTGTGGGTCGACAGTGGCGACGCACAGCTGGACGCGCGCCTGTGTGGCCTCGTCGATGTGATCTGCGGTTACGAGGAACGCCTGCTCTACGCGGTGTCGACTGCGTGAGCGCTCACCGAGCGCTTCAGAAAGTGCCTACCGTGCGCTTGATTGCATCAGTTCCGTCATGACCCGCTCGATCTCGCTCGACGACTGCGCCTGCAGCGCATGACGAATCGCAATGATGCGGCTGGCCGTCAGGTGCGCCGGCGCGGCGCTCAGCAGTGCAAACATCCCGCCGGTCAGTACGGCCTGATCGATGGCGTCCTGGCGAATGATTGACGCGTAGCGCAGGTGTCCTTCGTCGGCCAACCACAGCATGGCCGCGAAGCAGGCCTGATGGCGCCTTGAGTGCATGCCGAACTCGTCGGGTTCATCGTGACCGATGAGGTCTTCGACGAACACGCTGCCTTTGCGCGGGAACAGCAGATAGAGCTGTTGCAGCGTCATCGCGCAATCGCGATAGAAGTCGTCGATGTGTAGATCAGTCATCGTGGCCAGGGCTTGGCGATACGCGGGAATCGCTACGTGTATGTCCGTTGCTTTGCACGCGCCGATCCGGTGACCGGCGCGCGAACTTCATGCGCTACTGCGAGTAGTGCGACAGAAACCGCGAGAACCGCAGCATCGCCTGCTGCAGATCGTCTTCGCGCGGCAGAAAGACAATGCGCAGGTGATCCGGATCCGGCCAGTTGAAGCCCGTGCCATGCACCAGCAGGATTTTCTCCTGTCGCAACAGATCCAGTACCAGCTGCATGTCGTCCTTCAGATTGAAGCGTTTGCGATCCAGTTTGGGAAACATGTACAGCGCGCCTTGTGGCTTCACACAGCTGACGCCCGGAATCTGGTTCAGCATGGCGTGCGCAAGATTGCGCTGTTGGTACAAGCGGCCGCCCGGCCGTGTGTATTCGTAGATGCTCTGGTAGCCGCCCAACGCGGTCTGCACCGCGTGCTGGCTGGGAACGTTGGCGCACAGCCGCATGGAAGCCAGGATGTCCAGGCCGTCGATGTAGTCCTTGGCGCGGTACTTGGCGCCACTCACGATCATCCAGCCGGTGCGGAAGCCGGGGGCACGATAAGCCTTGGACAAACCGTTGAAGCTCAAGAACAACAGATCATCTGCCAGCGATGCCATGGGCACGTGCACGGCGTCGTCGTAGAGAATCTTGTCGTAGATCTCGTCGGCGCAGATCACGAGGTCGTTCTGCCGAGAAATCTCAACAACATCGTTGAGCAACGCTCTGCTGTACACCGCGCCGGTCGGATTGTTGGGGTTGATGATCACGATGGCCTTGGTGCGCGGCGACACCTTGGCGCGGATGTCGTCGAGGTCGGGTAGCCAGCCGGCCTGTTCATCGCAGCGGTAGTGCACGGCCTTGCCACTGGAGAGATTCACGGCGGCTGTCCAGAGCGGATAGTCAGGCGCGGGGATGAGCACCTCATCGCCAGTGTCGAGCAGCCCCTGCATGGCCATCACGATCAGCTCTGAGACGCCGTTGCCCATATAGATGTCATCGATCTGCACGCCGCGCACGCCACTCTGCTGGGCGTACTGCATCACCGCCTTGCGTGCACTGAAGATGCCCTTCGAATCGCAGTAGCCGTCGGAGTCCGGCAGGTTGTGAATCACGTCGCGCAGAATTTCTTCCGGCGTGTGCAGGCCAAACGGCGCGGTGTTGCCGATGTTCAGCTTCAGGATGCGATGCCCTTCCTCTTCCAGGCGCGTCGCTTCGGCCAGCACCGGGCCGCGAATCTCGTAGCACACGTCGTCCAGCTTGTGCGACTTGCGGATGTCTCGCGAGGGACGTGGGCGCACATCCGAGAGATTTACAAGCGAAGCGTCATCGCGCGACATGGCAGAGTTCCTGATGGGCGGTATCGGGGCGCTGGCTGTTGCTGCCTGTGTGCGGACTTCATGGTCGTCTGCAGTCGGCGCAACCGTTGGCAGGATGGTAGCAGGCAAGCTGCACATGCCGACTTCCTGCGCAGCGCAGGCGGCCACGCGGCGTGCACAACCGGCCTTGCGCGGCGGCGATCTACCAGCCCGCGGCCTGTCCTTCTTTGCGTGGATCGGAGGCTGCGCAGTAACCGCCATCGGGCAGCCGCAATGCCATTTGCGCGCCACCAAACACATGCTCCTGTTCTTCCCAGCGAACGCTGTGGCCGAGTGCGGTCAAGCCCTCGAACAGGTGCTCCGACTGGCCGCGTTCAAGTCCCACGCTCAGGTCTTCGTATACGTGCCAGCGCGGCGCATCGACGGCGGCTTGTGGATTCTGTCCGTAGCCGCACACGCGCAGCACCATCTGCACGTGGCCCTGCGGCTGCATGTGCCCGCCCATCACCCCGAAACTCATCACGGGCTCAGTGGCACCGGATGTGGACACGCGCGTGACGAAGCCGGGAATGATGGTGTGGTAGGGACGCTTGCGGGGGCCAACGCAGTTGGGATGTGTGGGATCCAGCACGAAGCCTGCACCGCGGTTCTGCATGGCAATACCGGTGCCGGGGATGACTACGCCCGAGCCGAAGCCGCGGTAGTTCGACTGGATGTAGCTGACCATGCGGCCCTCTGCGTCCGCAGTGGTCAGGTACACCGTGTCGTGCGACATCGGCAGCGTGGGCAGCGTCGTGTGATTGGCCTGGCGCCTGTCGATGCGCCGTGCAAGTTCCGCAATCCAGTCTGGATGCAGAAAATGTTCCGCTGGTGCCTGCATGGCGTCGGCATCGGCGAAGTAACGGAAGCCCAGCAGGATGCCGAGTTTCATCGCCTCGATCTGCAGGTGCACGGTGGGCACCGCGTCGGGATCCATGCCGAATGCGCCGAGTACATCGAGAATGCGCAGTGCAATCAGCGCTGCCAGGCCCTGGCCGTTGGGTGGGATTTCGTGCAGGCGCACGTCGCCGATGTTGGCGCCAATCGGTTGCACCCACAGGTGCTCATGCTGAGCCAGGTCATCCATGCTCAGCGCACCGCCTTCTGCCTGGCTGTGCATGACCATGCGCTCGGCCAGTGCGCCGCTGTAGAAACTTGCTGTACGCGTGGCCGCGATGTCGCGAAGAGTGGCTGCGAGTTCTGGCCGCCGGAACAGTTCGCCGGGCAACGGTGCGCGGCCATCAGGGGCAAAGTGCGCCATGAAATCGGCACGTTGACGAAACTGCCGAACGGCGAACGGCCAGTAGTAGGCCGTCTTCGGACCAACGTGAAAACCCTGTTCTGCATAGTGGACAGCAGCGTTGAACAGGTCGGCGAATGGCAGACGCCCGAAGCGCTCTGAGAGTGCAAGCCATGCGCCGACGGCACCGGGAATGGTGACTGCGTCCCAGCCCTGCTGCGGCATGCGGCTGCGGCCGCTGAAGCGCGCAGGCGTCCAGCCTGCGGGTGCTCGACCTGACGCGTTGAGGCCATGCAGCGACTGGCCATCCCACACCTGTGCGAACGCGTCAGAACCCACGCCGTTGTTGTTGGGTTCGACAACGGTCAAGGTGATGGCGGCCGCCAACGCCGCGTCGATCGCGTTGCCGCCCGCTGCCAACGCCCGCATGCCGGCCTGGGTTGCAAGGGGCTGCGAGGTGGCGACAACGTTGCGTGCCACGACCGGCATGCGCTGTGATGGGTACGGGAAGTGCCAGTCGACTGCACGCATCTGGGATGCAACTCATCCGCTTGGGGAAGAGCCATTCTTGCCCATGCGGGCGGCTACAGGTAGGTGGCGTTCTGCTTCAAGGCAAAGCCGATGCGCCGCAGCGCATCGCTGACCTGAGGCGAGCGCATGTAGCGGCCGCGGGCAAAGCTGAACTGCAGGCCATAGTTGAACTGACCGTGATCAAGCTGTGGTGTGCCGGCGACTGGAGGTTTGCTCAGGCCTGTGTGCAACAGGCCCAGCAAAGGTACCTGTGGTCGCGGTTCGCGCACGGAGCGTTCGCGCACCGAACACACTTCGCATTCGAGCTCATCGATGTGCAACTCGAACAGGCGCAGATCGGCAAGGACGCGTTCACCCGCGTGAAGTACCCGTGCGCACGACACCTGCAGGCCCGAGGCGCTGAAGTCGATGCACTGTGTGGCATCGGGCCGTGCGAGTACGCCGCGCAAGCCTGGCTTGTGCAATTCGACTGTCAGGCCCCCGTGCGCGTAGCGGATGTCCGCACGGCGTTCGCCTGTGACGCCAGCTGTCGACCTGGATTCAGGGATTGTGGACTCAGGTACTGACGCACCTGAACGGGCGGGTGCTGCTGTTGTGCGAAGGTGATCAGCCGGAAACTGGCTCAATCGAATCGGCCCCTTCAGGATTGGCAGATGCGCTGTGGGTCGGAGGCACCCGCAGACGGTCGGGTGAGCCTCACAGACCCTGTCGGCGGGAGCAAGTAACAAAGTGTTGCGACGTGTCGCGCCGCGCGGCTAAGTTAGCCGCGCGCCGGCGGCCGCACATGCTTGCCGACTGATCAGACGAGACAGAGACCGCACATGCATCCAGGAACGATTGCTGCCGCTAGCCCAGACAAAGTCGCCTATGTGATGGCCGATGCTGGTATCAGCGTGACCTACAAGACATTGAATGACGACTCGAACCGCATTGCCCAGTTGCTGCAGAAGGCCGGTCTCACGTTCGGCGATCACATTGCGCTGATGCTCGAAAACCATCCCATGTTCTTCAAGATCTGCTGGGCCGCGCAGCGCTCGGGTCTGTACTACACGGCCATCAGCTGGCGGTTGCAGGAAGCCGAAGTCGCCTACATCGTGGAAAACTGCGAAGCGAAGGTGTTCATCTCCAGCTTCAGCCGCCGCGACGTTGTGTTGCCGTTGGCCGAACAGCTCAAAGCACACGGCATCCGCTGCTTCATGGTCGACGGCGTTGCACCAGGATTCGAGTCGCTGGAAGCGGCGCTGCGGGACGTGCCCGCGGCGCCGATCGCCGAGGAGCTGGAAGGCCAGAGCATGCTGTATTCGTCTGGCACTACCGGGTATCCGAAGGGTGTGAAGCGGCCGTTGCTGCGTACGCCGTTTGGCGAGGGTCTTGCCAATGCGCTGCTGAAGAACCTTTACGGTGCGGATGAACAATCCATCTATCTGTCGCCCGCGCCGCTCTACCACGCAGCGCCGCTGGGTTTCACGATGGGCTGCCTGCGTGCAGGCACGAAGGTCATCGTGATGGAGCATTTCGACGCTGAGCGTGCGCTTGCGTACATCGAGCAGTATCGCGTCACGCACTCGCAGTGGGTGCCTACGATGTTCGTGCGCATGCTCAAGCTCGACCCTGCCGTGCGGCTGCGTTACGACGTCAGCAGTCTGCAGTGCGCCATTCACGCGGCGGCGCCGTGTCCTGTGCCCGTCAAAGCTCAGATGATCGAATGGTGGGGCCCGGTCATTTTTGAGTACTACGCGGGCACGGAAGGCAATGGCTTCGTGCAATGCAATTCGCAGGAGTGGCTTGCACATCGTGGCACCGTCGGTCGGCCACTGAACTGCCTGCTGCACATCTGCGACGACGAGGGCAACGAGTTGCCACAGGGCGAGAACGGCACCATCTATTTCGAGGGCGGTGGCGCGTTCGAATACTTCAAGGACCCGGCAAAGACCTCGTCATCGCGGCATGCGAAGGGTTGGAGCACGCTCGGCGACGTGGGCTATCTGGATACCGATGGCTATCTGTACCTGACCGACCGCAAGAACTTCATGATCATTTCCGGCGGTGTGAACATCTATCCGCAGGAAGCTGAGAACGCGCTGATTACGCACCCGAAAGTCGTCGACGTTGCGGTGTTCGGTGTGCCGAATGACGAGTTTGGTGAAGAAGTGAAGGCGGTCGTCCAACTTGCAGATATGGCCGATGCTTCGCCGGCGCTCGAACAGGAACTCATCGCCTACTGTCGCGGCCAGATCGCCGCCATCAAAGCACCGCGCAGCGTGGACTTTTCACCGGAACTTCCACGCCACCCAACCGGCAAGCTGTACAAGCGGCTGTTGCAGGACCGCTATTGGGAAGGCCGCACGAAACGCATCGGCTGAGGCGAGCAGTGCGCGCGCGCTCAGCGCCACCTGGCATTACTGCTGGCGTAACAGATTGGCGGGTGCGTACTGGTCTGTGAGCACGCGCGCATCGCGGCGCCAATTGATGTCTCTTCTGAGATCGCGCGCGAACTGCCGGATGTCGATGTTATGCCGTGCCATTGGCGTGGCAAACCGGCCGCCGCGTTGACGCAGCACTTCGGCGCTGGGCAGCGGCGCTTTGCTGACCACGATGATGCGATTCAGCGAGTCCGACGAGCGCAGACTGAGCAGCTCACCAAAAGCGGCCTGGTAGGTTGTGCTTTCGTGGTCGAACAGCGCGCTGATGGCAAAGGTGTTGGCCACCAGCACGCCTTGATTTGTGAGCAGGTTCCGGCACTCCAGCAGGAACTCCCTGGTCATGAGGTGTTCCGGGATGTAGTCGCCGGTGAAGGCGTCCAACAGAATGAGGTCGTACTGCGACCTGCGCAGCAGCGCACGCTTCACGAACACACGCGCATCGACCACATGCACCTGCATGCCGGGCGATGCCCTGAAGCCGAAGAAGCGGTTGGCCACGTGTACGACGGCGTCATCGATTTCAACGACGTCGATCTGCGCATCCGGCAGCAGCCGTTTCAGCACGCGAGGAATGGAGCCACCGCCCAGACCCACCATGAGGATTCGCTTGGGCGCCGGATTGACCAGCAGCGAGGCAAACATCATGCGTGCGTAAGGAAACACCAGCCGCTGCGGGTCGTTCAGGTACTGACACGATTGGTCGTGATTTTCGCTGCGGACGCTGAATTTCAGACAGCGCTTGCCCGCTTCGTCGGTGACGAGAATGTTGCGATACAAGCTGCGCTCCGCATGCACCTGGCGGGCCTCGCTGCTCACGGATGTCATCAGCAACAACCAGACCCCGAGCAACTGGAGGAATTTTCTGCTGTTCAAGACAGTGCTCCGCTCGACTGAGCTTCAAGACGCCTGTGTGCGACCAGCCCAAGCATGCCGAGCAGCGCCAGTAGTGCCGTCATCGCCGCCATGAGTGTGTCCATGTCGAACCACAGGACGAGATAGAACGACGTGATCAGTGTGCCGACCGCGCTGCCCAGCGTAGACACGAAGTACAGCAACCCGGCAACGGCGCCGGAGTTGTTTGTGTCCTGCACCTGCAGGCGCACGGAGTAGGGCGAAATCATGCCGAGAATGATCGTGGGTATGCCAAACATCACCGCAGCTGCCACCAGCGAGCCATAGCGTGGGTCTTCGATGCGGATGAATACGCCCTGCATGATCTGCTCGCCCAACAGGATCAGTGGCGCAATGCCTGTTGCGGCAGCCAGAAAAATTGCACTGAAACGAGCGAGGCTCGGATTGCTCGCTGACCATCTGCCGCCGAGCAGATAGCCGATCGACAGTGCCAGCATGAAGATGGCGATGATGCTGCCCCAGACATAGATGCTGGAGCCGAAGTAGGGTGCAAGTATTCGCCCGCCCAGCAGTTCCAGCGACATCACGACAAAGCCGCCGAAGAACGACAGAAGAAAGATCAGCGCGCGCTGCACAAGGGTCACCAGGCTTGGTAAGGGGGCGGATTATCCGGTGCGTCTGGCATCTGTCCACTGCCACGCAGCCGCCGAATAAAGGGCAAGCGTCGTTCAACCTGCTGCTGCAGTCACGCAATCAGCTGTTCAGCGGGCCGTGCATCAGCCGCGCTGCGCGCGCTCCAGGGCAGCCTGCATGGCCTGGCGGCGAAACGCACTCTCGGGCAATCGTCCCAGACGTTCTGCGTGCAGACTCTGCAGCTCTGCATGGCAGCCGGCCTTGTGTGCGGCGTCCATCAGGATCAGTTCAAACAGTTCACGTTGTGCGTTGCTGCCGCCCAGTTGCACGACACGCCGACGAATCTCAAACAGCCGAGTTGCGGCAAACGCGAAGTTGCCGCGCCGCCACGCAACAATGCCATCGGCAAGCGCAATACCTACGCTAACCAGCACTGCGGCGTCTGTGGTCGGCGCGCTGCTGCGTGCCCGCATGGCTGCAAGCAGCAACTGCAGCGCATTGCTGTCCGGGCGCATTGCAGGTGCCTGCTTCAAGACTGCCGGATTCAAGACTGCCGGATTCGAAGCAGTCAGATTTGCAGCTGCGCGTTCGGGCTGCGATTCGTGGGATGCCAACGCAAGCGCGTAGTGCATGTCGCAGAACGTCAGCAGCGCGTCCGACGAGCGCACCCGCGCCCGTTCAGCCAACTCTGCCCAGCGATGTGCGGGGTCGTACCCTGCAAGCTCCAATCGCAACAGCAGGGACGTGTCGTTGCACACATCGAGATATTCGAGCGAACTGCCGTACAACCCCGCGTCGTAGTCATCGAGTGCCTGTTCGGCGCGGCCGGCCTTGATCTGCATGAGTGCCCGGTGCCAATGCAGGTGGCTCAACAGTGTGCCGTTCGGCTTGCGCGCCAGGCACGCATCGAGCCAGTCGATGCCCGCAAGTGGCATGTCCTGCATCTCCATGCAATGCGCTACGGCATGCACTGCCCACAGGTCGTCGGGATTGTGCGCAACAGCTGCTCTTCCGAGTGCCTCTTCGCGCGCGTAGTCGCCACACTCTTCGTAGCCGAAGGCCTGGCAACCCAGCAGAAAGCCATACAGCGGAGATGATGGCTCCCAGTGCACCGCCGCAAGGTTGCCGGCATCGCGCATCTGTTCTGCCTCGCCGGCATAGAAGTGACCCAGCTGGGCAAGTTTCAACGCCAGAAAGTCCCGTGGCCATCGTGTGAGGGTGTCTTCCCAGGAGTGTCGTGCCGCAGCCATGTCGCCGCGCAACCAGAACCGCAACGCATTCCTGTGCAGTGTTTCCCAGGCTGTCAGCGGCTCCTGGTCATGCAACCAGTCACACTCGGCTTGTGCGTTTGCAACGAGCTCGCGCTTCCCGCCCAACAACTGCAGATAGCCGTGCACGCAGTGCGCCATCGGCATCTGCGCGTCGGCCTTGAACATTGCCCCGAGGTACTGCGGCAGGTCCGGACTGAAACGAGCGTAGGCATCAATCAACGCGTCGTATGCATCTACGCCGGCTTGATTGGCGGCAGAAAAAGGCAGCCCCTCTCGATTGCCGAACATGGGCGTCAGGACCGTTCCACCGCCTCGACCGGGCCACCGGCCGCCTTCCACGCAGTGAATCCGCCACCCACGTGCGCCACGCGCGACAGCCCCATGCGTTGCACGGCTTGAGTTGCCAATGCGGATCGCCAGCCGCTCTGGCAATAGAAGACCAGCCTTTTGCCGGAGCTGAAGATGTCTTTGTGGTAGGGGCTCTCAGGGTCGACCCAGAATTCCAGCATGCCGCGCGGCGCATGAAACGCATTTGGCGCTTTGCCTTCACGCTGCAGTTCGCGGATGTCGCGAAGATCCACGAGCTGAACATCAGGGTCGCTGAGCAGCGCGATGGCGTCACCGGCTGTGAGCGTTTGAATTTCCTGCTCTGCGTCTGCAATCAGCTGCTGATATCCGACCTTCACATGCCCCCCTTGATGTGCGCTCCATGCGGGCGATCATAGCCGCCGATCTGCGCAATAGCCCTGCGTCGTCGGGAAACTTGCCCGATTGCAGCGGGTTAGACGAAGCATCCAGATCAGGAGTTGCGCATGGACGCTCGGGTGCGTGTGACCGCCAAACGCCAGCTGTTTACGAGGCTTCAGTCGACGTACTCTGGCTCGGCAATCGGCACGCGCCTGCGCACGCCGTGGCGTCTGTCGCGCGGACCGTGGCGGCGATCCTGCTCCGCGGCAGCGTCATCCAGTTGACGACGATCAAGCGCACCCTGGCGTCGACCGGCATGGTCGGGCCGCAGACGTCGCATGATCCTTGACACGATGTTCACTCGTTGTTCTCCCACCCAGATCCGACTGACAGCAATCACGGGACCGAGCACGCGATCGAGAAATCGCGAGTGCATGGTCCGAGGTAGCACATAACGACGTCGGGGCGCGTCTGCGCCGCGATGTCATTGCCTTGCGCTTCAAAGCAAGGCACGAGCCAGCCGGCCTAAGCAGATGATCTAAAACAGATCATCTGCAGAATCGCACCGAGATTTGTTCGACACGTGTAAAGCACCCTGACACATCCACATCACAACAGGTGGGTGACGTCGTTCAAGCGTAGAACTTTGGCGACCGGGTGCAGGCGCAGTTCTGTAATGCTGCAGTTCTTGATGCCGTATTGATTCCAACGCGTGGGATCGCCCTCAAGCAAACTGCCAAGCGCCACGCCGATGGCTGCGCCGTGGCCAACCACGACGACGTCTTCGCCCTGATGCGTGCTGGCAATGCGCGTGAATGCATCGACCACCCGGCGACATACGTCAGCGAGTGACTCCCCACCGGGCGGCGCATAACCATGGTCCTTGTGCACTTTGTCAAAGAAGCGATGCTCCTCAAGCAACGTCTGGTAGGGCGTGCCTTCCAGCTCGCCGATCGCGTACTCGCGAAGATCGTGTTCAACCTGCGGCTGCAGGCTGAGCGCGGCACCGATCGCCTCGGCCGTGTGCCGGGTGCGCTCTAGCGGACTGGTGATGACGTTGACCGGCCGATACTCAGCCGCAGCGGTCTGTATTCGCAGCCGCTCACCCACGCGCCTGGCCTGCTCACGACCCGTCTCAGTCAAGGGGCTGTCGGTAGAGCCGTGCCAGATCGACGCAAGATTGGCGGCAATCTGACCGTGTCGAACCAGAATCAGACGGCCCATCGCAATGCTCTCTTGTGTGCTTTTCGTTGCGGATCCACGTGGCCGGGGCGCCGTGTGCTCAGCTCGGGTGCCCGAGGACCTTCTGCACGATCACACACCCCACAAGGTCACCTTCGACGTTGACCGCCGTTCGGAATGTGTCCATCGGCCGCTCAATGAGCAGCAGGATGCCGATGGCTTCGAGCGGGATACCGACTGCAAGCAGCACCATCTGCATGGCCGCCATTGACCCGGATGGCACGCCTGGCGCGCCAATCGAGGACACCATCGCCATGATGAAAATGGCCGTCATGCCTGTCGAGGTCATCTCGATGCCGTACAGATTGGCCAGGAACACTGCGGCCATGCCTTCAAACAGCGCAGTGCCATCCATGTTGACCGTGGCGCCCAGTGGCAGCACAAAGCTGTTGATGTTGCGTGGTACGCCGAGATCTTCCTCTGCAGCTTTCATGCTGACCGGCAGTGTGGCGTTGCTCGATGATGTGGTGAATGCCACCAGCATGGGCCGAGCAATGCCACGCATCAGGCGCAGCGGGCTCATGCCGCCGATGAACCAGGCCAGCGCAGGTAGCACGACGAGGCCATGAAATGCTGTGGTGGCAAACACCAGGCCCATGAAGGGCAGCAGTTTGTCGAGCAGATCCTGTTGTTTCAAAGTGAGTTCGAACACAACGGCAAACACACCTACCGGCATCAGCCAGAGAAACCAGCCGAGGATGCGAAAGAACACCTTGCCGAGGTGATCAATACCCGTACGCACAGGGCTGTCCTCTGGCGTGACGAGCAGTACCGCGAGACCAATCAGCACCGCGTTGGTCACGATGCCCAGAATGTTCATCTCGACGAGTGCGCTGAACGGGTTCGTCAGGCATTGTCCAACGAGCGTTGTCAGCAGATCGGCAATCGAACCACTGGCAGGGTCGATCAATCGACCCTCTGGCACCTCGACCTTTGCGATCTGGGTAACGTCCAGTGCGGTCCATGGATGAAAGTATGAAATGACCGTCAACCCGAGGCCGGCTGCCAGCATCATGCTCACCGTGAAATAGGCGATGGTCGTCAAACCAAGTGTGCGCATGCGGGTGGCTTCGCCGAGACCGAGCACACCGCCAAGCAGCGAGAAGAAGATCACCGGAACGATGACCGCCTTCAGCGCTGACAGAAACAGCGACTTGAGGAACTGCACAAAGGCATAGAAGCCGGTCGGCTCTGCCGCCTGTGCCCAGGCTGGATCGCCGTAGAACGTCGCTAGCAGCCAGCCAAACAAGGCTGCCGCCAGTACGCTGAATGTCAGCCTGCGGCTCATGCCGACAGCAACTCGGGTACGGTCATGACTTAGTAGTTGTCGAGACTGGCGTAGCGATCGAGGTGGTAGCTCTCATCGCCAAATGCGAGCTCACACACACGCGCACGCTTCATGAAGAAGCCGATGTCGAACTCATCGGTCATGCCGATGCCACCGTGCATCTGCACGGCCTCATTGCTGCTGCGGTGGTAGACCGCCGACAGCTTCGCTTTCGCCAGTGATGCCAGTTGCGGCACTTCAGCTGGGCGCTCGTCGAGCGCAGTCAGGGCGTCCAGCACAGTGCTGCGCGCGAGTTCAAGCTGACAGTACAGTTCTGCAGCCCGATGCTTCAGACCTTGAAACGAACCGATCGCGACACCGAATTGTTTGCGTTCCTTCAGATACTGCACGGTGCGATCGAATGCTTCCTGCGCGCCGCCGAGCATTTCAGCCGCCAGACAGATGCAGGCACGATCGAGGACAGCATCCAGTACGTCGGCGCCTGCATCGACGGCGCCAAGCACACGATCAGCGGCCACTTCGACGTCATTGAATTCGATGATGGCCGCGTTGCGGCTGTCCGCCATTGAAGTGCGGCGGCGGCTCACACCGCTTGCGTTCGCGTCGACCAGCAGCAGGGTCAAACCGTTGCGATCTGCATCCGCGCCGCTGCTGCGGGCAACGACGATCAACGTGTCGGCAATGTGGCCGTCGAACACCAGCACTTTGCGGCCGTTCAGCACTAAGCCGCCCGCGCGCGGCGTTGCGCGAGTGGTCACCGTATAGGGCGAATGGTGGGGCAGTTCCTGCAGCGCCATCGCCATCAGGCATTCACCAGCGATGATGCGCGGCACAAAGTGCTGCTTCTGTACCTCGCTGGCAGCCGCAAGCAGGGCGCTGCCGCCCAGCACGACGGTTGCAAACAGCGGTGAAGCAACCAGGCTGCGCCCGCTCTCTTCGAGGATCTGTCCGAGCCCGAAGTAGCCGAAGCCCGTGCCGCCGTACTCTTCGGAAAAGATGATGCCCGCCCAGCCGAGATCGACCATCTGCTTCCACACAGCCCGGTCGAACCCATCGGCACTCCTGCTGTCGCGCAGCTTGCGCAACGCGCTGATGGGCGCCGTGCTTTGACAGAAGTCGCGGGCTGCATCGCGAATCATCTGCTGGTCTTCGTTCAGAACTAGTCCCATCGTGTTTTCTCGCCTGAATACTTGATTCGTGCCGCTGCGCTGCCGCGCGCGCTGCGCGTTTGCACTGACGGTGGTTGGTTGTTTCGGCAGCGGGCCTTGTGTTTTCGGGCCCGATTTTCCGGGTCAGACTTGCCAGTCAGCGCCGTGGATCCGACTTCTGCCTGCCGGCCAGCTCAGTCGGGTAGCCCAAGGATGCGTTTGGCAATGATGTTCAACTGCACCTCGGTCGTTCCGCCTTCAATCGAGTTGGCTTTGGAGCGCAGCCACTGGCGCGTGACCTGCAGTTCGTCGGTGGAAAAATCGTCGCCTTCCCAGCCGAGGCTCTGGCTGCCCATGCTGGCCAGCAACAGTTCGAAACGGTTCTTGTTCAGTTCGGTACCGAAGTACTTCATGAATGATGAATACGCGCCGGGCGCCAGACCACTCTTGGACTCTTCCAGCGTGCGCTGGGCTGAGATCTTGAACGCGCGCTCATCCATGCGATGCGCCGTGATCCGATCGCGCAGCGCAAGATTGCGCAGTTTGCCCTTGAGCGGGCCTGCGTCGTCATGCACGCCGACATAGCGGCGGGCAGCATCCGAGATCTCGTTGCTGCTGCGTCCGGCGCCGCCCATGCCACCGCCGATCGATGTGCGCTCGTACTGCAGCAGACGCTTGGCGACGGTCCAGCCCTTGTTCAGGCCGTAAACGAGATTGGTCTTCTCTACGCGCACATCATCAAGGAAGGTTTCACAGAACGGTGACTGACCGCTGATCAGCAGGATGGGTTTGACGGTGACGCCCCTGGTCGCCATGTCGAACAGCACGAAGCTGATGCCATCGTGTTTCGCTGCGCTCGGATCGGTGCGTACGAGACAGAACATCCAGTCCGCATGATCGGCCCCGGAGGTCCAGATTTTCGAACCATTGACGATGAAATGGTCGCCCTGATCCACGGCGCGGGTCTGCAGCGATGCGAGGTCGGACCCTGCCCCGGGTTCCGAGTAGCCCTGACACCACCAGATATCGCCACTGGCAATCTTCGGCAGATGCTCGGCCTTCTGACTGTCGTTGCCGAACTCGAGCAGCGCCGGCCCGATCATGGACAGCCCCATACCGGTCAGCGGCGGTCGCGCATGAACTCGGCGGAGTTCCTGTTGCAGTACCTGATGCTGCTCGCGATCCAGGCCGCCGCCGCCGTACTGCGTTGGCCAGAGCGGCGCCGTCCAGCCCTTGGACGCCATCCGGTCCAACCACAGTTTTGACTCCGGATTGGCATAGCTGGCGCGCCGACCGCCCCCGACGGCTTCATGCGGTGGCATGGGCGTGCGCATGGAGGGCGGGCAATTGCTCTCAAGCCAGGCGCGTGTCTCTTCGCGGAACGACTCAATACTGGACATGAAGTTTCCTGTTGGCGGCCAGCGCGTTGGCCGCGAATGCCGGGTGAACGCGAAAGGCGGCGATGCTACGGTATCCGGCGTCCACACAAGAAGCCGTGTTTGCCAGGATCGCCTCTACACTGAGTTACGTCCTGATGTTGTCCTGGAGAATCCAAGGTGCGGACCCTGCAACGAATGCCCGCGCATTTCCGGGCCACGCTCGCGCTCGCGCAAACCCCTCAGGACGTGCTGACCTGCGTCACGCGCGATCTGCACGTGCAGGGCGCCTTGCTGCACCTTCACGCAGAGGTGCCGGAGGCCGTGCGCGTCGGCAGTCGCGGCAGCCTGGTGATCGAGCTTGCGGCTGGCGTGCCGGTCGAGCTCAACATCGTTGTGCGGCATCGCCATGCCCATGGCATTGGCGTCTGCTTTGTCACGCAGGACACCGTTTACGAACGCACGGATCGTCGCAAGCTCGATGCATCGGCCTCAGGCGCGAGCCCTGCTTGATCCAGGCTGGCCTGGCGCGCAGTGCCGGCGGCTCAGCGACGTACGCGAGCTGGCCGCCGGTCTGCTCTGTCAGACGTACACATCCAACAGCAGGCCCTTGCGCAGCGGCCCGGGTGCAAGCGTGCGCCCGATGGGCGAGGCCGTGCTCATCGAAGCGCGCGATCGGTCCAACTCACGGCGATTGAACTGTCTGCGTTCATCCGCCGGCACAACGGCAGTCAGCAACTGTCGGCGTTCGACCGCAACGCGACGCTCGGGACGCTGCGTGGGCAGCGCCTGACCACGCTCGGGCGACAGCTCGTAGAGCGCGCGGCGCAACATGCTGATCGGTGCTGTGGAGGCAACTGCACGCACGACGGCGAGACTCTGCAAAGGAAACGGCTTGCATTATTCCAGGCGCGTGCTACGCAGCGAAACCGCTGATTTGTATCGGCTTGTAAGCGTCGTCAATGCATCGCCGTTGAACGCCGCGTCCGGCGTCGACTCCTTGACGGCCAGGCAGATTGCAGCGGTGTCCGTGGCCGTCAGCACACGACGTCAAAGCGCAGCTAATTCACTGAACTATGCTGACGCAGTCACAGGAAAAAGGACCCTGATTTGCTCACGGCCACTGCAGTCAGCGCCCGAACATCTCAACAAGACGCTACTGCCTGCCTGCGTGACTGTCTGGCCGAAGGCAGTTTGGAACTGCCGTTGCTTTCACGCACTGCGAGCGAGGTGATCGCGCTGTGCGGGTCGGACAACAGTGATGCGCGCAACCTTGCACAACTGATCCAGCAGGATCCGGTGCTGGCGGCAGAGGTACTGCGGATCGCCAACTGCGCGAGCTTCTCCGCAGGGAACGCAATTGTGAGCCTGCAACAGGCAATTGCCCGCATGGGACTGGAGCGCGTGCGAGAGGTTGCGCTTGCGATCGCGTTGAAGTCGGACCTGTTCAAAACCCGCAGATACGAAGGCCGATTGAAGGCTGCCTGGACCCGCGCAATCGCCTCGGCGGCATGGTCAAGAGAAGTGGCTCGCGCCTGCCGTGTGAACGCCGAAATGGTCTACCTCGCCGGATTGCTGCACAACGTTGGCATTGCAGTGCTGCTGCGCGCCATAGAACGCCTGAAGCTGGAACTTGATGATGCTGCGCTGGAAGCATCGCTGCGGGAGCTTTCGGCGCTTGCGGGCATCACGTTGATCCAGCGCTGGTCACTGCCGGAGCAGGTGGCGACGGTGATAGCGCATCACGCAGATGCACAGAGCGACGATCCGAATGTGAAGATTGTTTCCGCCGCGATCTGGCTGTCGGGGCTCGCGGTAGATGCATCAACCGATGCGCTGCAAGGCGCCACGCAATTGCAGCGCGTGAATCTGTACCCGGAGGATGTCGCCCGCTTGTGGCGCGGGCGTGAAAAAGTCACGCGGATGATTGAGGCGCTTGCACTCTGATGACCGCCAATATCCCTGCAACTGCGGAAGTTCGCGCAACGGTCGCGTCGGCGGTGCGGAGCAGTGCGGAATTTGTTGCCGATTTCGTAGTAGTCGGGGCAGGTCCTGCCGGTCAAAAGGCAGCCGTGCAGGCGGCCAAGGCCGGGAAACGCGTGGTCATGATCGAGCGTGACAGTGCAATTGGCGGCGAGTGCGTGCACCGCGGCACAATTCCCTCGAAGACGCTCAGGCAGCGGGCTGTAGAACAGAGTCTGCGTGCGCGACCCGGCGATCGGATGGAAGCTTCACTGCCGACCCTGCTGGGCGAAGTGCGGCAGGTAGTGTCTGCGCACACGCACTACATGCTGGCGCAGCTGCAGCGCAACGGTATCCGCGTTGCGCATGGTCAAGCGGTGTTCATCGATTCGCATACGCTGCGTATCGAACACGTCGATGGCGGTGCATCCATCGTGCGCGGCGAGCACGTTCTGCTGGCCACGGGCTCAGTACCGCGTCGCCCACCGGATGTGCCGGTCGACCACGAGCACATTCTGGACAGTGACTCCATACTCTCGATGGCCTATCTGCCGCACAGTCTCATCGTGCTGGGCGGGGGCGTGATTGCGTGTGAGTACGCGTCCATCTTCTCGCTGCTTGGCGTCCACGTGACCATGATCGATCGCAACGAGCGGCCACTTATGTTCATGGATAGCGAACTGGCTGAACAGTTCGTTGCGTCTCTGCGCCAGCGTGGCAGCGAGTTCATCGGCAACGCAGGTGCAAGCAACGTCGAGTGGGACGAGGTCGCCGCAGTTCAGGTGACCTTGCAGGACGGTCGGCAACTGAGCGCCGAGAAAGTGCTCTGTGCTCTCGGTCGTGTTGCGCGGCTGGATGGGCTGCATGTTGAACGCGCCGGGCTGCAGGTTGATCGGCGCGGCGTGTTGACGGTGAACGCGTTCGGCCAGACCGAGGTCCCACACATCTATGCGGCCGGGGACGTTGTTGGTCCGCCCAGCCTGGCGTCGGTGTCCATGGAGCAGGGCCGCCGCGCCGCACGGCACGCATTGGGCCTCGACCTGCATGGCGATGACGAAGTCATTCCAACCGGCGTGTATTCCGTGCCCGAACTTGCATGTGTGGGCTTGACCGAGGAGGCGGCACGCGCAATAGACCCGAACGTTGTCGTTGGGCGCGCACGATTCGACGAGATTGCGCGCGGCCAGATCGCCCATGCCCAGGAAGGGCTGCTGAAGATGGTCGCAGGCGGCGACGGTCGTGTACTGGGTGTGCACATCGTTGGCGAAGCAGCCACCGAGTTGGTGCACATTGGTCAGCTCGCCATGCTGGCCGGCGCGACTTCAGACACGTTCATTGACCATGTCTTCAACTTCCCGACCTTTGCCGAGGCGTACCGGGTCGCGGCCCTGCAGATTGCCGCCCAGCAGACCACAGATCATCGGAGTGCGGCCGATGAAACGAGCCGTGGCAGCTTGGAAGACGATGCGGCAGATGCGGGCCCAACGCTTCCTGGATTTGCGCCGCCACACTACGTGAGCGTGCAGCACGGTCTGCACGGCTGAGCCGCAATCAGTCGCGCTCAGCGTTGTCGTGACCGACACATCCTCGTCATGGCAGTCGTCGAAGACAGCGCATTGCCCTGTGGTCTAATGCGGGCATGTTTCATCCGCTGCCAGTTTTCCTGGGGTTTCGCTACGCCGCAGCGCGGCGGCGCAGAGGCTATCTGTCGTTCATTACCAGTGTGGCCATCGGTGGTCTGGCACTCGGCACTGCGGTTCTGATTCTGGTGCTGTCAGTGGTCAACGGTTTTGAGCGCGAACTGCGCGAGCGTGTGCTGGCTGTGTTGCCCCAGCTACTGCTGTTTCATGCACAGACATTCGATGACTGGCACGCCGACGCAGCGCGGCTGCGCCGTCTGCCGGGCGTTGTTGGCATCGCACCGCTGGTGGGTGGGCCGGTGCTGGTCGCAACCACTGGCAGTGTGCGAGCTGCGCAACTGTCGGGCATCGATCCCGCATTTGAAGGTGCAGTGTCGGTGATCGGCGGTTTCGTATCGACGGCGGCGGCAATGGACAAGCGTATAGACGACCGAGCGCTTGTCGGGCTGGATGTGCTGCAACCTGGCGGGTTTCGCGCACTGATAGGCGCGGGCCTTGCGCGCCATCTCGGTGTCCAGGTCGGACAATCCATTTCCGTTGTCATGTCGGAAGCTGCGGTGACGCCATTGGGTGTATTCCCGCGGCAGAAGCGCTTCCTGGTTGTAGGGTTGGTAAATTCCGGTACCGAGATCGATGATCAGCATGTCTATGTGCATCTGCGCGACGCACAAAAGCTGTATCGGCTCGGGACCCACGTGCATGCATTGCGGGTGCGCATGACCGATCTGTTTGCTGCACCGGCAACTGCACTTGCCGCACGCACAGCGCTGTCGCCCGCACCTGTGCAGTCGCAGGATTGGACAGTCACGCACGGCATGCTCTATCAGGCGATTCTCATGCAGCGCACCACCATGCTGCTGTTGCTTTCGCTGGTGATTGCAGTGGCGGCCTACAACGTGGTGTCCAGCCTGATCATGGTTGTCACTGACAAGCAGAGGGAGATTGCCATCCTGCGCAGCCTGGGCTTGCGCCGCAGCCGAGTGACGGCGTCGTTTCTCGTGCTTGGACTCGTCGTGGGCGTGATTGGTGTCGGCGTTGGTGATGTGGTTGGGCTGCTGGCCGCGTACGGCATTGCGCCCATCGTCGCCGGACTGCAGAAGGCGTTTGGCCTGCAGTTGCTGGCGCAGTACTTCATTCACTACCTGCCGTCTGAGCCGCGCCTCATGGATGTGCTGCTGGTATCTGTGATTGGTCTGACGTTGACCTTGCTGGCCAGCCTGTATCCTGCGCGCCGCGCCGCGCGGCTCGTTCCCACGGAGATTCTTCGTCATGAGTAGCGTGTTGCGCTGCACGAGCATCAGCAAGTCCTACCGCGAAGGTGCCAACAGAATTGAAGTGCTGCGCGACCTGGAGCTTTCGCTTGCAGCAGGCGAACGTCTGGCTATCGTCGGGCGCTCCGGGGCGGGCAAGAGTACGTTGCTGCATCTGCTTGCTGGACTGGATACGCCAGACAGCGGTGCGGTGTTCATTCGCGATGAGCGTCTGGATGCGCTGCCCGAGAACGCCCGCGATCAGGTGCGCAATCGCGAGCTGGGTTTCATCTATCAGTTCCACCATCTGTTGCCGGAGTTCAACGCACTCGAGAACGTTGCGATGCCGCTGCTCATCCGCGGGCTGCCTGTGCGCGAAGCCGAGCAGCGTGCGCGCGCGCTGCTGACTGAGGTGGGCCTCGAAGCGCGTACAACGCATCGGCCATCAGAGCTGTCTGGCGGCGAACGTCAACGCGTCGCCATTGCGCGCGCCCTTGTCGGCAAGCCTGCCCTTGTGCTGGCCGACGAGCCAACCGGCAACCTGGATGTCGATACCGCGCTTGCCGTGCAGCAACAGATGATGCAGTTGTCGAAGAGCACAGGGACTGCGTTCGTTGTGGTCACCCACGACCTGGTGCTGGCGCGGCAGATGGATCGTCTGCTCGTGCTGCGCGATGGTCGGCTGGTAGCAGACGGCCAGTGAAAGCCGCGCCGGCAGCGCAAGCACGTTCGGACGGCAGTGCCGGCACGGCTGTGGATGCTGCGGGAGCGGGCCAGCGTCTGGCCTGGGTGTTTGGTTGGCGCTATCTGCGCGCGCGGCGTCGTGCGCGTTTTGTTTCGTTTACCGCACTCAGCGCCATGGGCGGTCTGGCGTTGGGCATGACGGTGCTGATCACGGTGCTCAGCATCATGAACGGCTTTGGCAATGCCCTGCGCGAACGCATTCTCGGCACGGTGCCACATGTCACGGTGCTACTTGACCATGATTCACGCGCGGTCGCGCCACTGCTCGCGCGTCTGCAGGGCGCATTGCATGGACCCGACATCACCGGCGTGGCACCGTTCTTCGAGACGCAGGCCATGCTGATGCACGAAGGCAGCGTGCTGGGCGTTGGGCTGTTCGGCATCGATCCACAGACCGAAGCGGATGTATCAATACTGCCGCAGCACATGGTGCGCGGGGCGTTACAGAACCTGCGCGCGGTGCCCGATGGGGTCGTGCTCGGCGAGCCGCTGGCGCTTCATATCGGCGTCGAGCCGGGTGACAGGGTCAATCTGCTTGTGCCGTTGCCCGATGGTCAGGGTGGTGTGCGTCCGGTTGTGATCAGCCTTGTGCTGGTGGGCACATTCCAGATGAACGCGGAAGTCGACTACAAACTGGCGTTGCTCGACTGGCGCGCTGTGCAGGGGCTCGGGCTGAGTACGGCAGGGCGCTATGGCGTTCGCGCGCGCGTTGCCGACGTGCTGGCCGCCAGCGCAACTGCCGATCGGTTGCGACCGCTGCTGCCACGCACAGCCCAGGTCGACGATTGGGGTTCTCGCTACGGTGAACTGTTCGCAGCCGTCAGCATGGAGAAGGCCATGATGGGCATTCTGCTGGGGCTCGTGGTCGCGATTGCGTCGTTCAATGTGGTGTCGACGCTGGTCATGCTGGTGGACGACAAGCGCAGCGATATCGCAGTGCTGCGTACGTTGGGCGCAAGCACGTCCACGGTTGGTCGGATATTCATGACCCAT
>CAMAVY010000029.1 GCA_945861675.1 Klebsiella pneumoniae
CGCCCGGGCGGCCGGGCGTGCGCGACAGGCGCGCGCGCGTGTTCTCGACCACGGTGTGGCCGCCATTCGGATGTGGGATGCGCACGAAGTGCGCGAGGTGCGCCAGCTGCGGATCCTGCAGGCACGCCGCACTGTTCTGCACGGTGTAGGCAGGCACGCCGCGCGCCTGCAACTCCACGCTGGTTGTGTCCGGGCCGCGCGCCTGCGTGTAGTGGGTGAGCAGTGCATCCAGTTCGGCCTCGCAGGCCTTGCGGGCAGCCGCGCTCGCATAGCGCACATCGCCGGGGTCCAGCCCAAGCACGGGCGCCAGCGCGCGCCAGTGTGCATCTGTCTCGCAGGCCACGGCCACCCAGCGATCCTCGCCCGCGGCGGGGTAGACACCGTGCGGCGCGTACTGTGGGTCTGCGTTGCCGATGCGCGACGCAATGCGGCCGTTGGCAGCGTAGTCGAGCAGTGCGGGCGCCAGGAAGTGCAGCGCGGCCTCGCCCTGCGCCATGTCGATGTACTGGCCCTCGCCGGTGCGGCGGCGATGTTCGAGCGCGGCGAGGATGGCCGCGCCGTTGTAGCGCGGCGCGATGTAGTCGGTGTACGCGCCATACGGGCCCGCAGGCTCGCGGTCTGGCCAGCCAGCCACTTCGTTGAAGCCGCTGATCGCCGCGGCAAGGTTGCCGTAGCCTGCGTACATGGCGAGTGGGCCGGTCTGCCCCATCAGGCAGGTGCTGAGCATGATCAGTTTTGGGTTCACCTGCCGCAGCACTTCCCAGTCCAGCCCGAAGGCCTTCATGGCGCGCGGCGAGTACGACTCGCACACCACTTCGGCCCAGCGTACCAGCTCGAACACGATCTCCTTCGATGCCGGATTCGTGAGGTCCAGGCTCAGCATGAGCTTGCCCACGTTGACGCCGTGAAACAGCGCTGACTCTTCCGGGTCGTTGCTCTGGTTCATGAACGGCGCCACCGTGCGGCATACGTCCAGCCGCGAACTCGACTCGATGCGCACGACCGTGGCACCGAAGTCGGCCAACGTGCGGGTGGTGGCCGGGCCCGCGATGGCCCACATGAAGTCGAGCACTTTCAGGCCGGCGAGCGGGCGTGTGTCTACTGGGTCCACGTCGAAGGCGGTGGGCGCGAGGCCATGCACGCGCAGCGGCGTCTGGCCCTTCAGTTCGGTGTTCAGTTCGGCCTGCACTTCGGCACGGTGTGCATCGAGCGCGGGCGCGGGCCGTGTGTATTGGATCGGTGTGGCGCTGAAGCGAGCGAAAGGCCCGGGATAGGCGAGGCCATCGGGCTCGCCGTCCGGTACCTGGAAGAAGGCGCGCGCCGCGAGTTGCGGGCTCTCGCGTACGTCCTTCATCGTGCTCACGGGCGCGAGCAGCAGGCGGCGTTGCAGCGCGGCCTGGAGCAGGTCTGTCTTCAGCGTTGCACCGGTGCAGGCGGCCACTGCCTCCTTCGCGCGTTCGAACTCCGCGATCCGTTCCACGCCGGTGGCGAGCAGTTGGCCGTACCCCACCCAGTCCTTGTCGCGCATTGCAGCGTCGCAGAAACCGCGGTCGTGCACGTACTCCATCAACCGTCGCGTAGCCGGGCCGACCGTAGCGCCGAAGATGTGCGTGATGGAGGAGAAACCGTCCTTCGCCGGATAGGTCAGGCGGATCTGCACGGTGCCCAGTCGCGGGCCGGTAGCGCTGCGCATGACCTCGGGAAAATTGACGCCGGCCGCGACGATGGCGCTCTGCGTGCAGATGGTGACCGCCTGCTGGGCGGAGATGTCCACCTGCTGGCCGAGGCCGGATCGGTTGCGCTCGTGCAAAGCGGCCAACGCGGCGAACGCGCCCTCGACGGCTGCGTGCTGCCAGGCCTGAGGCACCGAGGTGCGCACCGGCGCGCGATCCGAATCGCCCGTGATGGCCATGGGCCCGCCGGCGGCCATCGCGATGAGGTCGCCGCCCACCCAGCGTGCGCGTGGGCCGGTGCTGCCGAAGGGTGTAACGCTGACGTGGATCAATCGCGAGTTCAGCGCGCGCAATGCCGCGTGTCCGAAGCCAAGCGACTCGAGGTGACCCACTGGTTCGGATTCGACAAGGAAGTCCGCGCGTTCGATGAGTGTGCGCAGCGTCTCGAGGTCTACCGGGTCGTGGATGTCGAGCACGATGCTGCGCTTGCCACGCGCCCAGGCGCGGAAGGTGAGCGAGGCGTCGCTGTCGCGGCGCTCGCCGATGAACGGCGCGCGGCCGCGTACTTCTGCGCCGCCCGGCGGTTCTACCAGCACCACGTCTGCACCGAGGTCGCCGAGCACCTGTGCGCACAGGCCGGCCTCGCGCTGTGTGAGGTCGACGACTCGATAGCCTTCCAGAGGGAGTGTCATTTTTTGGGTCTCTGTGCGGTGCAGGTGTTCGTATGCAGCGTGCCGCGCGAGCGCATCGTCAACGCTGCACACCCATCAACGAGAACTGAAACTGCATCGGCTCCGGCTGCAACAGGTACTGCGGCAACGGCCGTGGACCGCAGCTTTCGCTGCCAAGCCCGCCTTGCCGGTGGTCCAGGTACAGGAAGGTCTGCTGTTGTGGTTTCAGATCATGTGGGTGCCGGCAGTTCATCAGGTCCTCCGGACGATAGGGATGCACGCTGAAGTTCAGTGGCAGTGTGCCTTCGGCATGCAGCCCGTTGCCGGCTTTGTCCAGCAGGCGTAGCCAGCGCGTGTCGGTGCGGTTGCCGTACTCCTGTGGCCGCAGGTAGGGGAACGGCGCCTGCACCTGCTCATGCCACAGGCCAACGCGCGCGCTCTCGCGGCGATCGTCGTAGTTCTCGTGTGGACCCCGGCCGAGCCAGCTGTAGCTGTGCGTGCTGTGCGCGAGCGTCATCGCGAGACCCACGCGCGGCAGGTCCGGCAGGTCTGGCAGCAAAGGCTCCAGTGCATTGCTGATCTGCCAGCGGCCGTCCGGAAAGAACTGATGCTGCATGCGCCAACGCATAACGGGACGGCGATACACGGCCGCCAGAACGAAGCTGACTGATGCCGTGACACTGCCGTCTGTGTTGGCGATGCAGCGCTGCGATTCCACGCGGCGTTGCAGTGCGTCCAGGCCAACGCTCATCCAACGGCGCGCTGTGCGCACGAATGGCTCGGTGCGTTGTGGGCCCTTCCAGGGTTCGCCACCGAAGATCAGTCCGCCGTCGTTGTCAGTGGGTGCGCGCCATAGGTTGGGCGTTGGGCCGGCGTGCAGCATTTCCTTTCCGTGCAGCTGCCAGCCTGTGACGATGCCGAGATGACGGTGCCACTGCCAGCGCACCTCGTGCGCGGCAATGCTGATGTGCGTTTGCTGGTCGATGAGTTGCAGCGCCTTGACCGTGCGATTGCGTGCCGCGACTTCTGTGCTGCGAACTTCTGTGCTGCGATCGGCAGGGGCTTGTTCGCTGACACCCGCAGGCAGTCCGAACTGCAGCGCCACGATCTCGTGATCGCGCGCGCACCATGGCGTTGCCTTGCGCATGCGCAATGTCAGCGTCAGCCAGCGCTCGGTCTGTGCTGTCGCCGGGCCGCAGTCAATCTGCAGTTCGCGCGACTCGCCTGCCGGCACATCCGGCAACGTAACGTCGAAGCGCTGCAGCTCGCCATTGGCGTGCAGCACTTCGGCTTCCGCGCTCAAGTGCCCGAGCGAACTGAAGTGGTAGCGGTTGTGCAGGTGAAGGCGTGCGCCCCCAGCGCTGCTTGCGCCGTCGTTACGCAACGTGACATCGACGGGCCGATAGATGTGCTTCAGCTCCAGCAACGCGGGATGCGGCACGCGGTCAGGCGATACCAGTCCGTCTGCAACGAAATTGCCATCGTTGGGGAAGTCGCCGAAGTCGCCGCCGTAGGCGAACCACTCGGTGCCATCGTCCCGCTTCCGGCGGATGCCATGGTCGAACCATTCCCACACGCAGCCGCCAATCAAACGCTTGTGGGCGTAGATCGCGTCCCAGTACTCCTTCAGGTTGCCGGGGCCATTGCCCATCGCATGTGCGTACTCGCACATGAAGAACGGCCGTGCATCGCTCTTGGTGCCTTCTTCGAGCACGCGCTCGACCGTCGGGTACATCATGCTGACCATGTCGACTACGGCGGCGTCTTCGGCCTGCTCGTAGTGGATGGGCCGCGCATCGCGATTGCTGCGAATCGCCGCCGCCATTGCATCGTGATTGGCGCCGTACCCGCCTTCGTTGCCGAGTGACCACGAGATCACGCAGGCGTGATTCTTGTCGCGCTCGACCATGCGCACCATGCGATCCACGAACGCAGCGCGCCATTCGGGGCGATGTGCGGGAATGTCGGCTGCTGTATAGCCGTAGCCGTGTACTTCCTGGTCGGCCTCGTCCATCACATACAGTCCGTACTGGTCGCACAACGCATACCAGCGCGAATCGTTCGGGTAGTGCGAGGTGCGCACGGCGTTGATGTTGTGCTGTTTCATGAGCGTGATGTCGCGCAGCATTGCCGCCACCGGCACGCAAGGGCCGAGGTCTGGATGGAACTCGTGCCGGTTCACGCCCTTCAACTTCACACTGCGGCCGTTGATCCACAGCTGCTGGTCGCGGGTTTCGATGCTGCGGAAGCCAATCTCGATGGCGGTGGATTCGGTTGCAGATACGGAAGCGGCGGCCTGATCGTTGCTGACCTGAATCAGCAGACGGTAGAGATTGGGCTGCTCGGCGTTCCATAGTGCGGGTGCGTTGACGTCCGTCTGCAGCTCGAAGCGTGTCTGCGCGCCGTCACCCGGGCAGGCGTGTTGCGCGTCCAGCGTGGCGACGGTAGTGCCTGCCGCATCGACCAGCTGCGCCTGCACGCGGCCGTTGGTTGCGGCGCCCTGGTTCAGCACATCTACCCACACGCTCAGTGCAGCACTGCTGTGATCTGCCGACAGTGTCGTCGCCGCAGATACATCGGCGATGTGCAGCGGCGTTCGGTACAGCAGATGCACGTCGCGCGTGATGCCGCTGAATCGCCACATGTCCTGGTCTTCCAGGTAGCTGCCATCGCACCACTTGAACACCTGCACGGCGACCAGATTGTCGCCAGCACGAACAACGTGAGTCACATCGAACGCGGCGGGCATGCGGCTGCCCTTGCTGAAGCCGACGTGCTGACCATTCACCCACACATGGAAGGCCGCGTTCACGCCTTCGAAGCACAGCTGTGTGTGCAGGCCACCGTTGAGACTGTGCGCGTCGCGCTGCAGGCAGTGCGCGTCGATCGTGAAGCTGCGGCGATAGAGGCCCACCGGATTCATGTCCGGCACGAAAGGTGCGTCCACCGGAAACGGGAAGCGCACGTTGGTGTACACCGGCGCTTCATGACCTTGCAGCTGCCACGCGGCCGGCACTGCCAGCGTGCCCCAGTGCGCGTCGTCGAAGTCAGGTTCGTGGAAATTCATCGGCGTTTGCCAGTGTGCAGGCAGCCAACAGAACTGCCACGCGCCGTTCAGGTTCTGGGTGCGGCTGGATCGCTGGTGCGCCTCGATGAGCGGGCCGTGCGCCGTTTCGTCTGCGCTTGCCGCAGGCACGAAGTCTGCGCGCGGCGGCAGGCGGTTCAGATGCAGCACGCCTGGGTCCTGCCACAGGCACTTTGCATTCGGGCCATCGGGGTCATTCGGGTTCGAATACGGCTGCGGGGTGGGCAGGCTTACGTCGGTCACGATTGAACGGTTCCGGATGTGGGTCGGGCATCGTAGCAGCGGGATACAGGCGTTCGCTGCAGTGGGCGCGCTCGTGCCCATGCGCATGAAGGTAGAAGCGCATGAAGGTAGAAGCGCATGGCGCGAGCTTGGTGTGGCCGGATAGGATGGGACGCGTCAGTTGAAGCGACCTGCATTCCGGCCATGGCAAAAGAACAACCCAGCGAAGAAGACATTGCGCATTGGCACCGCTGGTTCGGTAGCCAGAGCAACAACCGTGGCTGGGCGCTTGCAGAGCAGGCATTGCTGGGCGATGTGCAGCGGCGGGAGTTGCTGTTCGTGGCCTATGCCGCCGCGCATCACTGGTCGCAGGTGGGCACAGCAGTACATGCTGCGCGCGCCGAGCTGCTGCTGACGCGGGCGCATGCGCTCAATGGTCATGGCGAGCTTGCCATGCACTACGCACGCACCGCGTTCGACTTCATTACCGGGCACGAGAGCGAAGCGTGGGAACTGGCGTTCGCCCATGCCGGCATCGCGGAAGCCGCAGCTGCGCAAGGCGAGGTCGCCGTACATCGCAATTTCTACGCGTCTGCGAAGGCGCTGGGAGATGCACTGCCCGACGAGGGTGATCGCTCGGTGTTCTTCGCCAGTTTCGCTCGCTTGCCCGTCCCCAGACCTTGAGCTGACGCTGTGCGCCGCACCTCAGATGGCGAATTGGACTTCTCGCCGAAGGACGCCTTCTTCAACGAGATTCTGGCCACGCGTGGTCGGCTGCCTGCGCCCGCGATTGAAGTCGAGCTCGCAGGCGGCGAAATCTGTGTGCCGGTGCATGCCATGGAAGTGCATCCGCAGTTCGTGCATGCGGTCACGCCGCTCGACGTGGCGGAGCTGTTGCGGCGCGTGCCTGAGGAGTACCTGCGCGATCTGCCGCGCATCGTGCTGCTTGCCGGCACCAATCGTCAGGCAGCAGCGCGTTTCGATGAAGGTGTGTTCGGCCACTACGATGGCTCGGGCATCTATCTGCACGCCTATCCGCAACGACACTTTGAAGTGGATTGGCGCTGGTCTGTGCGCAGCACCGACCTCGATGAGTTCCTGCGCTGGGGCGCGGTGCATGAAGACACCACCCTGGGTTCGCGCCTGCGCTTCAGCCCCGCCAGTCTGCGCGACTTCTATCTGTACGATGTGCTGCTGCATGAGATCGGTCATCACGTGGATCGCAGGCGCCAGCAGGATGATGCGGCAGAGCGCTTCGCACACTGGTTCGCCGACGAGCAGGTGAAGGCGCTTGGTGTAGGGGTCATTCAGTAGGCAAGTGCAGGAGGATCCATGGCTGCCATCCGTTATCTGGTTTCCGACGTGGATGCCGCATTGCCGTTCTATCTGGCGTTGGGCTTCACCGAAGCCGAACGCTGGGGACCGCCATTCGTGATGCTGAAGCGCGACGACCTGACGCTGTGGCTGTCCGGGCCGGGTACCTCGGCGCAGAAACCCATGCCGGATGGCGCGCAGCCTGTAGCTGGTGGTTGGAATCGCCTGGTGCTGGAAGTGCCGGATCTGAACGCTGCCATGGCAGCTATCCGTGCGACAGGTGCACGCTTCCGCAACGAACCAGTGGCTGGGCCGGGTGGCACACAGGTGCTGGTCGAGGACCCTTCTGGCAATCCAATCGAACTCTTCACGGCGAATAAGAAAGCATGACGGCAGACGCTCAGACCGAAGCACGCATCGAGGCGCTGCTGGCGCAGATGACGCTTGCGGAGAAGGCCAGCATGACTGCAGGCGCCAGCATGTGGCATTCGGTTGCCGTGCCGCGGCTTGGCATTCCAGCGTTCAAGATGTCTGACGGCCCGAATGGGGTGCGCGGCGATGGGCAGACCCCGGGTGCGTCGTCATTGAACCTGCCGGTTGGCGCAGTGCTGGGCGCCACCTGGAATCCGGCGCTGCTGCTGGCGGTAGGCGAGGCGCTGGGCCAGGAGGCACGCGACAAAGACGTGCAGGTGGTGCTTGGCCCAACGATCAATCTGCAGCGGCTGCCGATCGCGGGTCGCAATTTCGAGTGCTATTCGGAAGACCCGTTGCTGACCGCCGAGTTGGCGTCAGCGTTTGTGCGCGGCGTGCAGTCGCACGATGTGGCTGCATGCCCGAAGCATTTTGTGGGCAACGAGTACGAGCGCGAGCGCAACAGCGCGAGCTCGCAGATGGATGCGCGGACGTTGCATGAGGTGTACCTGCAGCCCTTCGAGGCCGCAGTGCGCGGAGCCGGTGCCTGGTCTGTGATGTCTGCCTACAACAAGGTGAACGGCGAGTACGTCAGCAGCAGCAAGGCGCTGCTGACGGATGTTCTGAAGCGCGACTGGGGCTTCGATGGTGTGGCGATCTCGGATTGGGCTGGCACCTATGCAGGCTTGCCGTCGGCACAAGCCGGGCTTGATCTGGAAATGCCCGGGCCGGCGCGGCACATGGGTGCAAGCCTTGCCACCGCGGTGCAGAACGGCTCGCTGGATGTGGCGATTGTCGATGACCAGGTGCGTAGATTGTTGCGATTGATGGCGCGCACGCATCGTTTGCAGCGCGCCGTGGATGATGTGCCTGCAGAGCTTTCCATCGATCGTCCGGCGCATCGTGATCTGGCGCGGCGCGCGTTGCATGAAGGCATGGTGCTGCTGCACAACGATGGCACGTTGCCCTGGGTGGACGCAGCGCACGTCGAGCGTGTGGCGCTCATTGGTCCGAACGCCGTGGAGCCGCAATTCCAGGGCGGCGGCAGTTCGACTGTGCGTGGCCGTGGCCGCGTGGCGCCTGCAGATGCACTTACGGCGGAATTCGGTGCGGGCAATGTGCAGGTTGCCGTTGGCTGCACCAACAACCGTTATCTGCCAGTACCTGATGTGACGTTGAGTGCCCAGGGCTGGCGCGTGCAGTACTTCGCCGGCGCAGAGTGCAACGGCGAGGTGCTGCGCGAACACAACACCAAGCGCCCCGACATGTTCTGGTTCGGTGCTGCGGGGCGCGCCGTGCCGGCGCAGTTCAGTGCAAGCATTGAGGCCGACCTGCACGTTGAGACAACGGGCACCTGGCAGTTCAGCCTGATGAATGCGGGCCGCGCGAAGCTTTATATCGACGATGTGCTGGTGGTGGACAACAGTACGCAGGTGATGCCGGGCGACTCCTACATTGGTACCGGTAGCACCGAGGTGCGCGGCGAGTGTGTGCTGCAGGCAGGCCAGCAGGTACGCGCGCGCGTTGAATACGCTCATGCAGGCGCGCGCACCGGTATTTCGGGCGTGCGCTTGGGCGCGCAGCCGCCGATCGCCGAAGATCCATTGCCCGCGGCGGTGGCAGCGGCGCGGGCTGCCGATGCGGCCGTGGTTGTCGTGGGGCTGACGCCCGATTGGGAAAGCGAAGGCTTCGATCGCACGGACCTGCGGCTGCCGGGCACGCAGGTGGAGTTGATTCGTGCGGTTGCTGCGGTGAACGCGCGCACTGTCGTGGTCATCAATGCCGGCTCGGGCGTCTCCATTCATGAATGGGCCAGCGAAGTCAGTGCTGTGCTGCACGTGGGCTTGCCGGGGCAGGCGTTTGGCGATGCACTGGTCGATGTGCTGCGCGGCCGGGTCAGCCCGTCGGGGCGGCTGGCCTACTCGGTGCCATTCGAGCTTGCCGATGCGCCGGGTGCGCTCGACCATCCGCCACGTGATGGCAAGGTCGCGTATTCGGAAGGCGTGCACATTGGTTACCGCGGCTACGCACGCGCTGGCAGAGTGCCAGCGCTGCCGTTTGGCTACGGGCTGACCTACGGTCGCTTTGAGTATGCCGGGCTGACGCTCTCGGCCGCGGAAGTGGATGCAAGCGGCGCCGTGGACGTGTGCTTTCGCCTGACCAACGTGGGCGCGCAAGATGCCGCCGAAGTGGCGCAGGTGTATGTCACGCCGCTGGATGGCGACGGTCAGCCGCGCGCCGGCAGTGTGGTACGCGCGCTGTGTGGCTTCAGCAAGGTGGCGGTGTCAGCGGGTGCAACGCGCGATGTCGTGGTCACTGTGCCGGCGCATCGGCTTGCGGAGTGGGGCGAGGGATCAGGATCAGGAATGTCGGTGACGTCTGGCAACTACCGTGTGGAAGTGGGTGCGAACGCCGTCGATCTGCGCCTGCGCAGTTCATTCGTTATTCAAACCATGTTCGCGAATCAGGCAGAGAGGGGAACGCATTGAGCAGCGCAGAAATGCAGGGTTGGCTTGGAACACTGGCGGCCATCGCCGTAGGTGCGGGCATTGCGTTTGCCGGGGCGCAGGGCAGTGCGTCGTGGAACGGTTGGCCGCTGTTCGTGCTGTGCGCGCTTTGGGCATACGCCGTGCAGTGGGTGATCTTTGTGCCTTCGTTCATTGCGCACACAGAGCACTACTTCGACCTCACGGGTTCGCTGACATACCTGTCGGTGACTGGCTTTGCGTTGTGGGCCGGCAACGGCGACATGCGCGCCACTGTGATTGCGGTGCTGGTAGCCATCTGGGCGCTGCGACTCGGCAGCTTTCTGTTCATGCGCGTGAAGCAGGACGGGTCCGACGGCCGCTTCGATGAGTTGAAGTTCTCGTTCCCACGATTTCTGATGACCTGGACCATTCAGGGGTTGTGGGTGTTTCTGACCCTTGCCGCCGCGCTGGCGGCAATGACCAGTGCTGCATCTGTGCCGATGGGCGCGGTTGCATGGATTGGTGTTGCGCTGTGGGTGCTGGGCTTCGCCATTGAAGCCACGTCAGATGCACAGAAGCGCGCGTTCAAGGCAGACCCGGAAAATGCGGGCGGCTTCATCACTACGGGCCTGTGGGCCTGGTCCCGACATCCGAACTATTTCGGCGAGATCACGTTGTGGTTCGGCATTGCGCTTATCGCGTCGGAAACGCTGACGGGCTGGGGCTGGGTCACCATGATCTCGCCCGTGTTTGTGTTTGTGTTGCTGAACTACATCAGTGGCGTGCCATTGCTGGAATCGCGTGGCAAGAAGCGCTGGGGTGACGACCCGGCGTATCAGGCCTACAAAGCGCGTACGCCGGTGTTGGTGCCGAGGATGCCGAAGTAGTCGCTGCGCAAACCGGTTGGCCTGTTGCTCGGAATCACACATGCCTACTTGGCAAAATCTCCCGCCGCTCAGGCAGCGCAACCGTGTGCCCCATCCATGCCCCGATGTTTTCCCCGCTCCTTCCATCCGGACCTTCTGCAATCAAGTCCAACACCAGCTCGCCCATCTGTTCCGGGCGCATCCACTGTGCGACGACCTCCGGCGTGGCAGCCGCGCCTGCCGCGAACCGCACCATCTCTGAATCGGTAGCGTCCATGCACAACGCGTTCACGCGAATGCCGTGCGACTTGAGGCGCTTCGACCACGACTGGGTCAGCCCATTGATTCCCCACTTCGATGCGTCGTAGACATCCATGCGTGTGCCACCGCCCGTCGCGAATCCCGGCGGCGGGCATATGTGGTCTGTCGCGATGTTCACGACGTGGCCGCCACCACGCGCGAGCAGATGCGGAATGCACGCCCGGCCCGTGTAGAACACGCCGCGCAGGTTCGTATTGACGATGAGTTCCCAGTCCGCCTGCGCCTTCGACCAGTCGTCGGTGACCGGGTCCGTGGGCCGCCAGATGCCTGCGTTGGCGACGACCACATCCAATGCGCCGAACCGCGCGATGGTGGCAGCCACAAACTGTTGAGTGTCGTCTGCGCTACGAACGTCGGCGATGTGCGCGAACACTTCACGGCCGGTGTTCCGCTCGATGTCGGCACCGACCTCCAGCACCTTGGTTTGGACGTCGCAGATGGCCACCCGCGCGCCGGCCTGCGCGAGTACCCGGGCGATGCCCTTGCCGATGCCTGCCGCAGCCCCTGTGATCAGCGCGATCTTGCCGTCCAGATTCATGACCCCTCCGTCGTTCGTTCAGCGAGTGCTGGACGCTAACGCGAAGCGTTCGAATTGGCACGCGCGGCACGTGATGCGCGGGCAACCGAGCTTGACCTCGGGTGCACGCCGACTCTGTGAAATGCGCCGGATGTACTCTTGCCGTCCTCGATTCCATGCGTCAGGGATATGCCCATGCCCAGCGAACACCTGTTGACCGATGCACAGATGGCGGCGTTCCTGCGCGACGGCTATCTGCTGCTGCGCCCCAGCGATCTCGCGTTGAGCTTGCACGGTCTACTCTTCAATGAAGCTGCGGCGCTGTATGACGAAGCACGCCGAGTGGGTGGCAACACAACGCACCTGCATATTCTTGGCGACAATCTGCTTGCGCGTGTTCCGGCGCTTGAGTCAGTACTGGCGTCGCCGACGGTGCAGGGCGCGCTGACCAGTATCCTGGGTTCGCGCCCATTGCTGCACCCGCATCACTTCGTGCATTCGGCCGGCCGTGCGGATCAGGGTTTTCATCAGGACGGCAACCTGCCCTGGAATACGCGCGGGCATTTCCGCTCGCGGCGTCCCATTGCGGCCATGGTGTTCTACTACCCGCAAACGGTCACCGATGAGATGGGGCCCACCGAGGTATTGCCAGGCACGCAGTATTGGAGCGGCAACTTCGAAGATGGTGAAAACTGGCACGCGGACGACAGCCTCGATCGCGCGTTCAATGACGAAGTGTCGCGGGCAGACGACCTTGGGTTTCGTGATGCGCGGCTCGGCGAGTCGCTGCGCGTATTGCCTTATCGCAACATCGTTCGGCAGCGGTTGACGGTGCCCGCCGGCAGCGTGGTCATTGCGCACTACGACCTCGTGCATCGCGGTACGCGACAAGCGCCGGGTTGGGACGGGCGGCGCTTCATGTACAAGTTCTACTACCTGCGCACAGAAGAGCCGGGCGCGCCAGGTTGGAACTGTCTGAGCAAGCGGCTGCCTGTGGCGACGCAGGACGTCAGTGCGGATGAGCTTGTCGTGCAGCAGATCTGGCAATGGCTTTGCGGTGACGCGGTGCTGAACAACGAGCACGACGTGTCCGCGCTCGTACAGAGAGTGAGCGTTGGCGATGAGGCCGAGCGTCGTGTGGCGGCTGATGCGCTGGCCAATGCCGGCGCAGTTGGAGCGCTCGTGCAGTTGACCCTGAGTCCCAGCGTAGTAGTGCGCAGGAGGGCCGCGTTTTCGATCGGTGAGACGCGAACTGCCACTCGGGAAGCGCTTGATGCGCTTGTGCGCGCCCTCGCTGACGCAGATGAACTGACGCGATCGAATGCCGCATTCGCGTTGGGCAGCCTTGCCCGGGTTGGCCCGCTGCCTGGGGATGTTGTCGATGCATTGCTGATGCGGCTGGACGAGGTGATTGAGCCCGATAACACCAACAGCGCGGGAATGTCGCGCTCGACGGTGCGGGAGTGTGTGGTTTATGCGTTGGTACTGGCGCTGTGCAACGACGGGTTGAGCGATGCGCAGTGCAGCAAGCTCGTTCAGCGTGGGCTTGGTGATGCGGATCGATATGTACGTGGGTTGGTGGTGGCGGGGTTGCAGAGGGCGTCGGGTTCGTTGGCGCCTGAGTGGGTATCGACGCTGATTGGGTATCTCGAGCAGCGGCAGTATCAGCGGTATGGTGTGGGCGGGGTGGATTGACGGGCACTCCTATTCAGTCAAGCGCTGTGCGTCATCGCGATACTTGAGCTTGTCAGTTCCTCGGTTGCGACAAGGTTGTCGTGACGCGCTGTGTTGCACGTTTTGCAATTGGCGCTGCCATTGCGTTCGTCGGTTGCGTCCTCAACTTTGTTGCTCTCGGCGTGTCGCCGAACACGTTTACACAGCCGCTGAGCAACTTTCTGCAGTTTCGAGAACTGCCAGGGCCGACGGCGGCGGTAGCGGCTGCCGCCGTTGCGTGGGTATTGATGGGAGCACTCGACAGTGCGTTGGTGCCGGTTTAGCTGATCAAATCGGTGGGCTGGCTGTTGTAGCCACCCACCGGCACCGCATACCGAATGACACTCTGCTCCGACGCCGGATCATAGTCCGGCCCATAGTGCTCGATGTCTGCGCCGTAGCTGTGCTGCATGCCGGAACGCGCGAGCCAGCTTGAGTAGATGTAGTTGACCGTTCGATCCATCGCGTCCACCGGGCCGCGATGTGTGAAGCGCGCATACCTGGCCGCGGGCAATTGCACACTCACCATCCCGCAGGGCAGCGCGCCAACCTCGGCAACCTGCGCGACGGCGAAGTACTCAAGTTCGTCGGTCTGCGCTCTCGTCTGCCGAACGATGCCAAACAGGTTGTCCGAAATGTTCGCCCGGACCTCACCTACGCGTTCCTGAAACTGCGCCCACAGCGCCGGCAGCTTGCGCGCCATGTTGTTCTTCTCGGAATCGTTGCCGAAGAAGCGCGTCTGCATGCCCACATACAACTGTGCAGGCTGGTCGTAGATTTCCGGCTCCAGCGAAATGCTCTGGTGAATGTGCTGCAGGTAGTCGAGGTCGAACTGCACTTTGCGCAGGAACCTGAACTCTTTGCCGCGCCGTCTGTACTCCGCCGGCGTTACACCGAACGCCAGCTTGAATGCGCGCGTAAAGCTCTCCTGAGTCTCGAAGCCCGACGCCAGCGCAATCTCGATGATGCGTTCCTTCGTCGACGCCAGCTTATCCAACGCGTTCGCCAGGCGTCGCGACCGGATGTAGGTCTTCAAGGTCTCGTTGGTCAGCGCTTTGAAGATGCGCTGGAAGTGCCACTGGCTGATGCCTGCACGACGGGCTACCTCGGCCGCTTGGATGTCTTCATCCAGATGGGCTTCTATGAAATCGATGCCGCGCTGCACCTGGCCGAGGTAGTCCATCGCCTTACTGTTCCGTTCGCGCTTGTGGGGTTTCGAAGAAGCCGTTCATGGATTGCAGTTTGCCCTGTGCGTCGTATTCCCCGTAGCTGACACCTTCGCCCACGATGGTGCCGTCACCCGCGCACATGTTCCATTTGCTGATGCTGCGATTGTGATGGGCCAGGAACCAGGTGGTTTCAAAGTACCCGCCGGGCATCTGCGTGTGGAAGCTCAGCATGTAGTCCACCAGTGCGCTCTGGCCAGTGGTGTGCGCGAGCGGATCGCAATACTCGCAGGTAGCACTGGTGCTTGCCCGCAATGCATCGAACTTGGCCTGGGCGGAGGTCGCCTTCCAGGCTGATGTGTACAGGTCCCAGATGCCCTTGTGTGTCGCTGGTGCCTGCTGGCCACCGGTAAATGTCTGTGCGTTGCTCATTGCTGTGTCCTCGTTGGTTGGTGTTCTTGCCCGGCGTGGGTCGGTCCCGCCAGGCAGATCCACACTAGCCAGCGCCAGCGCGCGGCTTTTGACATTTTGTGCGCGATCTTCTGCCCCCAGCGCTACGGGCCGAAGCCTCTGAACCACCCCTGCATGTACGCTACGCGCACGCGACCCAACGGAACTTCCATGCCGCAAGCACTAGAGACCTTCGACTACATCATCATCGGTGCGGGCACGTCGGGTTGCGTGCTGGCCAATCGCCTGTCGGCCGATCCGAATGTGTCGGTCTGTCTGCTTGAGGCCGGCGGCAAAGACAACTACATCTGGATTCACGTTCCGGTCGGCTATCTGTACTGCATCGGCAATCCACGCACGGACTGGTGTTATCGCACGCAGGCGGAGCCCGGTCTGAACGGTCGCGATGTGCTGTATGCGCGTGGTCGTGTGATGGGTGGTTGCTCGTCCATCAACGCCATGCTGTATCTGCGTGGCCAGGCGCGTGATTACGACGAGTGGGCGCGCAGCACCGGCGATACTTCCTGGGCATGGGCCAACGTGCTGCCGGTGTTCAGACAGTCGGAGGATCACTGGCGTGGCAGCGACGCCATGCATGGCAGCGGCGGCGAGTGGCGTGTGGAACAGCAGCGCTTGTCCTGGGAAATTCTGGATGCGTTCCGCGATGCGGCCGCAGAGGTGGGCATTCCGAAGATCGATGATTTCAACACTGGCGACAACGAAGGCGTCAGCCGTTTCGAGGTGAATCAGAAGCGCGGTGTGCGTTGGAACGCGGTGAAGGCGTTTCTGAAACCGGTGCGGCAACGACCCAATCTGCGCATCATCCCGAACGCTGTTGTGCAACGCCTCCGCATGGACGGGCGTCGCGCGGCCGGTGTCGAGGTGCTGCGCGACGGTGTGTCGACATTCATTGCTGCAAGGCGCGAGACCATTCTGTCGGCAGGCGCCATCGGCAGCCCGCAGTTGCTGCAGTTGTCCGGCATCGGGCCGGGTGCATTGCTGCAGTCGAAGGGCATTGCGGTGGCACACAATCTGCCAGGCGTGGGCGAGAACCTGCAGGATCATCTGCAACTGCGCATGGCGTTCAAGGTACAGAACGTGCGCACCTTGAACACCATGGCCAACTCGCTATGGGGCAAAGCGCTGATGGGCATGGAGTACGCGCTGTATCGCACCGGGCCGCTGACCATGGCGCCTTCGCAACTGGGCGCGTTCGCGCGCTCTGACCCTGCGCAGCTCAGTGCGAACCTCGAGTATCACGTGCAGCCGTTGTCGCTGGAGAAGTTCGGCGACCCGTTGCATCCGTTCCCTGCGTTCACTGCCAGTGTGTGCAACCTGCGCCCCACGTCGCGCGGTCACGTGCGTATTCAGTCGTCCGATGCAGCCGCGCATCCGGCAATCACCATGAACTACCTGGCGACGGACGAAGATCGTCGCGTAGCAGTGGATGCATTGAAGCTGACGCGGCGCATCGTGCTGGGCACACAGGCCATGAAGAAGTACGCGCCGAATGAGTTTCTGCCTGGCCCGCAGTTCGCCAGCGAAGCCGAGATTGCACATGCCGCGGGCAACATCGGCACAACGATCTTCCATCCGGTCGGCACCTGCAGAATGGGTCGCGCGGAAGACAGCACTGCCGTTGTAGACACGCAGTTGCGCGTGCGAGGTATCGAAGGCCTGCGCGTGATCGATGCGTCCGTCATGCCCAGCATCACCTCTGGCAACACCAACTCGCCGACGCTGATGATTGCAGAGCGTGGCGCGGCGCTGGTGTTGGGCAAGGCAGGTGTGCGATGAGATTTCCTTTCCAACGTAGCGCACTGCGACGTAAGTGCGCGGCAGTGCTGCTGAGCGTGTTTGCGTCATCGGTGCTTCATGCGGCCACGCTGGAAACCACAGTGGATGTTCCGCCCCTTGCATTGCGGGAGCAGACGCTGCCCAACGGATTGCAGGTTGTGAGTGTTGAGGATCACGCGAGCCCCACGGTCTCAATACAGGTCTGGTACCGGGTGGGTAGCAAGGACGACCCGGAGCACCGCAGCGGCTTCGCACACTTGTTCGAACACTTGATGTTCAAGAGCACCCTGAACCTTGCGAGCGAGCAGTTCGATCGGCTGACCGAAGATGTCGGCGGCATGAACAACGCGTTCACCAGTGACGATGTCACCGCCTACTTCGAAGTGGTGCCTGCGAATCACCTGGAGCGATTGTTGTGGGCAGAGGCGGAGCGCATGAGCAATCTCGACGTCACGCAAGCGAACTTCGAATCGGAGCGCGCGGTGGTGGAAGAGGAATTCCGTTCGCGTGTGCTGGCTGCGCCGTATGGCCAGTTCGAGTACGCGCTGCAGAGCCAGTCGTTCACCACGCATCCGTACAAGCGCCCAACGATTGGCAGCATCGAAGATCTGGAGAACGCTTCGCTGGCGGATGTGCAGGCGTTTCATCGCACTTACTACCGTCCGGACAATGCAACCTTGATCGTCGTCGGTGACTTCTCGCCCGCGCAGCTCGACACGTGGGTGGCGCGCTACTTTGGTCGAATCGAATGGCCGGCTGGGGACATTCCGCGTGTGTCGACGGTGGAGCCGGTGCGCGGCGCCGACCGTCGAGTCGTTGTGCGTGCACCGAACGTGCCGTTGCCAGCACTTGGACTGACGTGGCTTGCTCCTCCGGGCAACAGCGCGGACGTGCCCGCATTGAAAGTGGCGCTTGCGGTGCTGGCGGGCGGTGAAGCGTCCCGCTTCTACCAGGCGCTGGTCTATCGCCAGCAGCTCGCTCAGGACGTGGGGTTCTACTACAGCGAGAACGCCGATGCGGGTGTGCTGGTTGCCACGGCCGTGCTGGCCAACGGCAAGCAGCCTGCAGAAGCAGAACGCGCATTGCTGGCGGAGATTGACCATCTACGGAGCGCGCCGATCAAGTTGGCAGAGTTGCAGCGCGCGAAGACGCGATTGCTCACTTCGGCACTTGCCTCGCGCGAGACGAACGAAGGCAAGGGCATCGCGATTGGCAGCGCACTGACACAAACCGGTGCGGTGGCGGCCGTGAACACGGAGCTTGTGCAATTGCAGGCTGTGACCGCAGAAGATGTGCAGCGTGTGCTGAAAAACTATGTGATTGCGAGGCACAAGGTGGTGGTTGAGTACCCGGGCGATGCTTCGAACACTGCACAGGCTGACGCTAAGGGCGGTGCGCAGTGAGCCGTTCAATCGTTGGGGTGGCGTGCAATCGCTGTGTACTTCTGTTGGTCTCGTTCTTACTGATGGGCTGCACTGCTGCGCGTGTGCCCGCGACCGCAGCAGTCGCGGTACCTGCACTAGCGATGCGCGAGCAACCGCCTGCACCAGGCGCTCCACGTGAGCTGACGATCCCGGCACCTGTACAGAAGCAACTCGCCAACGGTTTGCGTGTCGTCGTGTTGCCACGGCATGGTGCTCGCCTGGTGACGATTGAGCTTCGCGTTGCCCTCGCGGGGAGCATGGCCGATCCATCAGATCGCTTCGGCCTCGCGGAGTTCGCCGCGTCGTTGCTGAGTAGTGGCACGCAAACACGCACGGCACCGCAGATTGCTGCGGAAGCGGAAGCGCTTGGCAGCAGCGTGGATGCCAGCGCGAGCCGCGACGCTTCGCGCATTGGCATGACGGTGATCACGCCCAAGGTGCCAGAGGCTATTGCGCTTCTCGCGGACCTTGTTCAGCACCCGACCTTTGCCGCTGCAGAGGTCGAGCGACATCGGGCGCAAGCAGTGGATGGGCTCAGGGTGGCGATGAGTGATCCCGGTGATCTGGGGGCGTTGGTGGTGCCGCAGCTTGGCTACGACTTTGAGCGCTATCGCCATGCGACCGGCGGGACACTGGCGTCTCTTGGGCGCATACAGACGGATGACCTTCGGACGTTTCATCGCAAACGCTATCGCCCCGATCGTTCCGTGTTGATTCTTGCGGGCGACATTGACGCAGACGCCGCGTTTGCAACTGCAGAACGCAGCTTTGGCCAGTGGTGCTGTCCCAGCAAATCGTCGTACGTGTTGCGTAATGAAATTCCGCCGTCGAATGCCGGCCGAGTTGTCGTCATCGATCTGCCAGGTTCGGGACAGGCGGCGGTGTTCGCGATGTACACGCTGCCGCGCCGTGCATCGCCTGACTACTACGCGGGGATGGTGACCAATGCCGTACTTGGTGGCGGCTACTCCTCGCGGCTCAACGCCGAGATTCGAATCAAGAGTGGCCTGAGCTACGGCGCTTTCAGCAAGTTCGATGCGCTGCTTTCTGGCGGGTCGCTGTTGGCATCTGCGCAGACGAAGAACGTCTCAGCGAACCAGGTCTTGGCGTTGATGAAAGCAGAAATAGAACGTTTGAGCGCCGAGCGTGTACCTGCAGCGGAACTGGATGTACGCCGGGCCAACCTGCTTGGCGAATTCGCGCGCAGTCTGGAAACCAGCGAGGGTCTTGCGGATCGCTTGGGTGAGTACTTTGAATTGGGTTTAACAGTCGATGAGATCAACCGCGTCGCACCGATGGTCACTGCCGTGACTGCGGAGCAGGTTCAGTCTTTTGCTGCGGAGAATCTGGGCAAGGCCGACATCAGCTTCGTTGTTGTAGGCGATGCAAAGCTGTTCGTGGATGAGCTTCGTCAGCGCTACCCCACGCTGGAGCTTATTCCTGCGTCTGAACTGGATCTCGACAGCCCTACACTTCGGCGCGCAGGCGTGAAATAGACAAGCGCCGCAGCAGCTGCACGTTGCTGCGCGCCAAACATGGTTGAGTTCGATGTCTCTTCTGCAATGCCTCGACCTGCATTACACCGCAGGCACCAAGCCCATCTTCGCCGGCCTCAACTTCACGTTGGCGTCGGGCGAGAAGGTCGGGCTATGCGGCCACAACGGCAGCGGTAAATCGAGTTTGCTGCGCCTGATTGCCGGGCAGGTGCAACCGGATGAAGGGCAGGTGCAACGTCGCCGTGGGTTGTGGCTCGCCTACGTTGAGCAGTTTCTACCGGCCGAACTTGCGAACGTTTCTGTGCTTGAAGCTGTGGCGGGTGCTGCGGCGGTAGAAGAGGCCCATCGTGCGCCGACCATCCTCGCGCAGTTGCGCTTCCGTGCTGAGGAACTGCAGTTCAACGTGGGCCAGTTGTCCGGCGGGCAGCAGAACAGGTTGATGCTGGCGCGTGCATTGATGAGCGAGCCGGAGCTGGTGCTGTTCGATGAACCCAGCAACCACCTGGATATCGCTACGCTGCACATGCTGCAACGCTTTCTGCGCGATGAATTGCGCTGTGGATTCGTGCTGGTCTCCCACGATCGTGCATTGCTCGATGCGGTAACGGATCGCACGCTCATTCTGCGCGATGGCCGCGGCTATGCCTTCAACCTGCCGTTCTCGGATGCGCGAACTGCGTTGGCCGAGCAGGACGTGGCAGCGGCGGCAGCGCTGCGCGCGGAAGAGCGTGAGATCGAGGCGCTGCGCAAGTCGGCCAAGCGCTTGGCTACCTGGGGCAAGGTGTACGACAACGAATCGTTCTCGAAACGCGCCAAGAGCATGGAGAAGCGCATCGAGAAGATGGAAGGCGAGCGCACCTTTGTCAGCGCGGGTTCCGGGCTGAAGCTTGAACTCACGGCGGCAGAGACACGCGCACAGCGCGCTTTGCGCATTGCCGGCATCGACGTGCTGGCCGCCGATGGCGCCACGCCGTTGTTCAGCGTTGACGAGGTGGTGCTGCGGCCCGGTGAGCGTGTGGCGCTGCTGGGCATCAACGGCGTGGGCAAGTCCACGCTCATACGTGCGCTCGTGGCGCACCTGCGCGCACGTGAGCCTGATGCGGAGCCGCCAAGCGCTGCGACGTGTGTGCGCGTCAGTGCAGGTGCCGATGCCCGTGCCGCGGGCATCGCGTTCAATCCACAGACACAACTCGGGTATTACGATCAGGAACTCGACGAGCTTGGCAGCACCGGCACGCTGGCAAGCTACCTGCGCGCGCACTCGGATGCCGGCGATGCCGCGATTCGCGCGGCATTGATCCATGCGGGTTTTGCCTACCGCGATCACGATCGGCGCATCGACGTGCTGAGTGGTGGCGAACGAGCACGCCTGCAGTTCGTGCGGCTGCGGCTTGCGCACTGCAATTTCCTGATCCTGGATGAACCTACGAACCACATCGACATCGATGGCAAGGAGGAGCTTGAAGCGCAGCTGGTCGAGTCGGGCGCAACTTTACTGATCACTGCGCACGACCGTCGCTTCATCGACGCGGTATGCAATCGCTTTCTGTGGATCGATAGGGGCAAGCTGCGGGCATTGGAGTCGCCAGCGCCGTTCTATCGGGCGTTGTTCGAGGCGGCGGAGAAGGTGCCCGCGGCGGCGGGACGGGCAGCCGCCGCTGTTGTCGTCGCTCTGCAGGATGACGATGCGTTGCTGGAACAGATGCTTGAGCTGGAAAACAAGATCGCAGCAGATCTTGCGCGCAAGCCGAAACACCAGAAGCCCGCACAGCGCGCGGAATGGCAGCGTGCGTTGCAGGTGCTGAGGGATCGGCTTGGATAGGCGCGCGAAGCTCCGCCTACTTGCTGGGCCCAGGTAGTTCGAATTTCACTTCGTAGAAATGCGCGCTGGAGGATGGCTCACCGTCACATTGTGCTGGAGTGAAGCGATGCTTCAGGATGAACAGTACGGCGGCAGCGTTCAGATCAGCGTGGCCCGAGTCCTGAATAATGGTCAGTCCCTGTGCCATCACTGAGCCGTCAACGTCAATGATGAACGCGAGGCCCACCGTGCCTTCTTCTCGTCGTGCCTCGGCGCCTGATGGATAGGCTGGCCGCTGTGGCATGCCAGCAACGTCGGCCGGCGGCAGACACGGTTCTTCGGTGTCCGTCAACTTCCACACAACCCGGAAGGCATGGGGCATACGCGCAGGCACACCACTGCAGTTGGCCGGCACAAAACGTTGCTCAAACATGTGTGTCACAGCGGCTTCGTCGAGCAAGGGGAAACCGCTGCTCCTGGTCACCCTCAACCCTTCTCGTGCCACGCTGCCATCGGTTTCGACGATGAAGCGAAGTTCGGTGGAACCCTCATGCGATAGCGCTTTCGCGAGCGGTGGATAGATCGGGGCGCGCATGCGTTCCGATCCGCGCCTGGGTTTTGTGCACAGCGGGGAACCTGTGCTGGTCTGCGCCGTCGGCACTGCTGCGGGTGGCACAAGATCTTTCGTCGGGTCGACCATCGCTAGTGTTGCTGTCGCGTGCTGCTGCGCGATCTCACGGGCGGCTACTGGCGACGCAGAGGTCAGTAGCGCCGCCAGGCATGCGCCGTTCAGCAGTGCGAGCGCAATTGCTTGGCGCTGCACTCGATTCATCGTTTGTCCGTTTCCCGCCCATGCACCACCCGCCCGCCAAAGAACGTGCACAGCACCAGCGTGGTGTTGATCTCGGCGGGCGGGATATCGAACAGATCGTGATCCAGCACCACAAGGTCCGCGAACTTGCCGGGCTCGATCGAGCCGGTGTCGGCTTCCTGATGCATCAGCCACGCGCCGTGGATGGTGTAGGCCGCGAGCATGCTGTCCAGGCTCACGCGTTGTTGTTCGTTCAACACATCGGATCGGTGGCCGTCCGGATCCTGGCGTGTGACGGCAACCTCGATGGCGTCCAGCGGGTTCATTGACGAAACATTCCAGTCTGAACCGCCTGCGATGTTTGCGCCCGCTGCCAACAAGCTGCCAATGGGGTACATGCGTTGCACGCGATCCATGCCGACCTGTGCGGTATTGATGTCGCGGACATAGCCGTCGGGAAAGGCCCACAGCGCCTGGAAGTTGGCCGTCACGCCCAAGCTTGCGAAGCGCGCGTAGTCGTCAGGGTGCACAAGCTGCAGATGGGCGATGTGGTGGCGGTTGTCGTGCATGCCATTGGTTGCACGTGCTGCTGCAACGGCATCGAGACCCGCACGCACTGCGCCATCGCCGATGGCGTGCATATGCACCTGCACGCCATACGCGTCGAGCCGGGTGACAGCAGCGTTCAGTTCGGCCGTCGTCAGCTGCAATGATCCGCGGTGCGCATTCGGGCGATTCAGATAAGGATCGATCAGCGCCGCGGTTTCACCTTCCAGCACACCATCGACGAATATCTTGGCGCAGGTGGCGCGCACTTGATTTGTGTGCGGCGCGTTGCGCAACAGCGCCAGCACTTCGTTCGCCTGTGCGGGTTGATAGCGAACACACACCACAACGCGCAGTGGCAAGGCATTGCCGGCAAGCGCGCTGCGGTAGGTCGTGAGCAAGGCTTCACTGGCACTCGCTTCAATCGCCGAGGTGATGCCAAAGCGCGATGCCATGTCTGTCGCGCGTGCGAGGCCACGCAGTCGCTGTTCGGCGCTGGGCGCTGGCAGCAATGCTGCGACCAGTTGGATGGCCGATTCGCGCAGCGTGCCGCTGGGCGTGCCATCCGCCGCGCGTTCGATGACGCCGTTCGGCGGGTTCGCTGTGGCTGCCGTGACATGGGCCAATTGCAATGCTGCGGAGTTCACCCATGCCGAGTGACCATCAGCGCCAACGAGAAAGATCGGCCGCGTGCTCAAGACGGCGTCGAGCAAGTCGCTAGTTGGATTGCCTCTGTCGAACAGTGACAGATCCCAACCGCTGCCGGTCAGCCAGAGCGAGTCCTGTTCGGGCGCGCAGGTCTTCAGACGCTCGGTGATCGCGGTGACGCTTGGCAGCGAAGACAGGTCGCAGCCTTGTAGATCCATGCCGCCCGAGACGAGGTGCACATGTGCATCGTGAAATCCCGGCAGCACGAATGCGCCATGCAGATCGAGCACGGTTGTGTTCGCGGTAGCGAGTCTGCCGATCGCCTCGCTGCTGCCCACGGCCAGGATGCGATCGCCGGCTAACGCGATTGCTTCTGCGCGTGTGCGCGTGGCATCCATGCTGTAAACGCGCGCGTTGGTCAGAATGGTCGTGGCGATCTGCTGCATCGCGGCCGCTGCACGTGGCGTCGACGTTGCACAGCCGCTCAGGAACATGAGCGCCAGGGCAATGCCGATCGCACAGCGCTTCATCTTCTGTCTTCGTCTGCTGTTCTATCTTCTTCTGCAGCTCTATCTTCTTCTGCGGCCCGCGCACAAGCCAACGCCAGGCGGCGTGCGGCTTCGTCGATGTCTTCGAGTGGAATCCACGCATAAGCCACGCGCATGTGTTCACGGCCTGGCTCGCGGCGCTCCGGATAAAACCCCGAGCCTGGATTCAACAACACACCTTCCTCGTAGGCATAGCGCCAGGTCTTGTTTGCGGAAACACCAACCGGCAGGGCTGCCCACAGGTAGAAGCCGCCTTCGGGGCGCGCAAAGGTCAGCAGGTCGCCGGCGTGGCGCTGCAGTGCATCGGCGGTGCGCTGCATCTTCGCGTGATACAGCGCGCGCATGCGTGTGAGGTGCGGCTGCATGTGTCCAGCCTGGACGAAGTTGCCCACCATGCGCAGACCCACCTGGTTCTGGCCCATGGCGAAACGCATGCGACGAAACAGGTTGAGCAGTTCAGGGCGCGCGTGAATCCAACCCACGCGCAATCCGGTCGCAAGAATCTTCGAGAAGCTGCCTACGGTGATCACGCCGTAGCCATCGCCCAGCTCGGCAATGGGCGGCGGTGGTGGCGCCGTGAACCACAGTTCGCGATAGGCCTCGTCGTCCAGAATGTAGAAGCCAAACTCCGCAGCGAGTTCGAGCAGGCGCACGCGCCGCGCGCGCGTCATGGTGTAGCCCGACGGGTTCTGGAACGTCGAGATGGTGTACACCAGCTTGATGCGCTTGCCGGCGTGTGTGAGTTCACGCAGTTTCTCTTCAAGCAGCTCAACGTCGAGGCCGCCTTCATCTGCGGGCACCGTGTGCACGTCAGCCAGCACGCCGCGAAAGTTGTGCAGCGTGCCGAGGTAGGTCGGTGCTTCGGCGATGATCACGTCGCCGGGGTCGATCAGCGAGCGCACCACCAGATCAATTGCGCCGGATGAGCCGTTGGTGATCTGAAACCAATCGGCATCGAGACCGTAGCGGCGCTCCTGCGCGTAGTGCTGCGCAATCCAATCGCGCAGCGGGAAGTAGCCCGAACCCAGACCGTAGCGAAACGCGGCGTCATCGTTGGCATCCAGCACCGGCTGCATGGCGTCGCTGATTTCTCGGCGTGGCAATGTGGCGCTGTCGGGAATGCCGATCGAGAAGTACAGCAGCTTAGCCTTGGGTGTAACGCCGGCGGGTGGGTCCCACTCTGCGGCGCTATGCATCAGCTGCGCGGCGGGTCGGCTGGCAAAGGCGGAGAGATCGAGTTGGGTGAAGCGTTCCTGCAGATTCAAAGCAATGCCTCAGACGGCATCCGGGAGTGCCAGTGCCAGGTTTTCTGGTGGGGCTGGGCGCACTGAAGCTTGCCCGACGGTGTCGATCCAGTCTGCCAGTTGGCGCAGCGCGTCGCGCTCGCGTACGACTTCGCGTGCCTCCATGTCATGCAGACCACGGCCCGTCTCGGCGCAGTGGGCGTACACCTGCAGGTCGTGCAACTGCGCAACGAATGGAATGCGCAGGCCGGCAAGAAAGTCATTGAGCTTGTTCGAGCCGAGCGTGTTCATGCGCAGCCTGTTGGCTACCAGAGCGATGGGCCGATGCTCGCGCTCTCGTTCCAGCTTCAGCAGGAAGTCGGTAACGGCGCGCATGTCGATGGCCGAGGGCAATACAGGTACCACCACCACATCGGCCAGCCGGAGCAGTTTGCGTACTTCGCTGTTGGGCGCGCCCGCAGGTGTGTCGATGATGACCCGCGAGGTGTCGAAGGGCAGGCGGAACTGAAATGCCCGCGTCATGCCCGGCGACTCCTGACGGAACGCAGGGATGGAATGAATCGTCGGAAGACCGTGCGTGCGCTGCGCCAGCCAGTGCGTGCTGGAGCCCTGAGCGTCGTGGTCCATCAGGCTGACCTGGCGGCCGGAAAATGCGTACCAGCAGGCGAGGTTGGTGGCGATGGTGGTCTTGCCGCAGCCGCCCTTGGGGTTCAGCACCAGGATTCGGGTGGGCTCATCAGCGCTGCGGATGCGGGCTTCCATGCCGCCCAAGCCACCTGATTGCGGTGGATTGCGCGACGGTGCCGCAGATTGGCCAGGAGCGCGCGAATCTGGAGCGGGCGTGGGCATCGGCCGAGTATCACCGAAGCCCGGCGCAGCCCACAACACGTGTCTGGCCTCACTTGCCTGTCTTCAGCCGCGGCCAGGACTGTTTGTAAATCAGGAGCTTGGTGGGGTTCCTTGATTCGGTGGTCAGATTCGCGCGATCTGTGTCAGGCGGATGCGGAAACCGCTGTGTGCACGCTGCGCGGGGCACGCATCGGGCTCGGCTGCGCGGCGCTTGCGTCTTCACCCCGTGGGCTGGGACGGCGGCCCGATAGAGGCGCGGGCGTGTTGCCTGGCTGTGCCTGGGCTTGCGCTTGGAGCTGTGCTTTCCGCTGTGCATTTCGGGCGGCCCTTGGCCGGGCACCCGCCGATGCTTTTGCTACCAGCACCAGGCGGTCTTCGATGCTGAAGCGGTCCTCAAGCGCAACGCTCAGCGTCGCGAGCTGCAGTGCCATGCCGTGCCGGTCCAGGCGGCCGCTGCTGCTGACCTGGTTGAAGTTCAAAACCGTGTCGGTGGTGGTCTGCAGCTGTGACCACAGGCGTGTGAGCAGGCGCGAACCCTGGGGTGCGCTGGCGAGATCTGCATAGACCTCGAAGTGTCCTTTGCTGATGTAGTCGACGAGGCGATCGCAGAACTGCTGCATTCGGGTGCTGAGGCTGTCCAACGCCGTGCTGCGGCTGCGCAGCCCGCGCGACAACGCGACCAGCTCTACCAGAAGATGTTGTCGATCCTTCAGCCAACGTTGAACGAGTGCTTCGCTTGTCATGTCGCTTCCTGCGGATTTGCCTGAGTGCTGCGCGATCAACATTCCATGCCGTTCATGAAACAGCCGGGGAATGAAACAGCTGCGCAATGAAGAAGTAAAAGCACGCGCCAGCGGAGTCCCTTCCATGTGCATCAGGGCGTATTGCCCGGAACAAAAGCGTCCTGTCTGAGTTCTGCACCTGGCGCGTGCTTGTCCTTCATTGCGCACCGTGCATGTCCTTCGCCCGGTGAGAGTGAAACATGTTCACTCAGATAGAAGCGTAGACAAGGATTGGCAGTTCTGTGGGCTGGCGCACAGTGTATTCGTGAGATGTTTTGCGACTGGCGGGAATGTTTGCGCCGATTGTGCACTTTGTTCACAGAGGCGGGGCGCACAGGTGCAGGCGTGCACTAACGGATGTCTGCAGGGGCGCAGGTAAAGTGCGAGATGTGTGGCGCTGCGCGCCGTGCCGCTGATATCAATCTGGCATCAGCGCGATCAAGCGCGGCCTGCCGCGCGGAACTGCAGCGCCGCGCAGCCGATCAAGCCGATGAAGCCCATCAGCACATAGCCGGCAATGCTGATACCGAACAACGACCAATCGACCAGCGCGCAGTTACCGGTACCCATGATCATGGCTGTCAGTACATCCGCCAATGGAAACGCTTCAAGCATGTATTCGAGATCGGGCCCGCAGGCGGGCACCTGATCGGGTGGAAGTGACTGCAGATAGAGCTGGCGCAACGAAAACCCGGCACCGATGACACAACATAGCGCCGTAACTCCGGCGTACGCGCGCAAGCCTTTACCATGGATGAACGCAAGCAACGCAATGCCGCCGGCCAGGCACACCCAGATGCGCTGCATCATGCACAGCGGGCAGGGCGCCAGCAGCATCACGTACTGCATATACAGTGCGACCGCCATCATGCCCGCCACGGCGGCGGCGATGAGGCCCGCGAAGCCGCGTGCGCCGAATCGCACGTTCATTCGCGCACCTTCAATACGACCTTGCCGATCACTTCACGGTGCGCCAGCGCATTCATTGCGGCCGCGTACTGGTCCATGGGGTAGGCCTTGCTGATCAACGGCTTCAGCGTGCCGTCTTCAATCCAGGCAAACATCTGCGCGAAGTTGTCCTGATCCAACGCCGGATCGCGTGCTGCAAAGGAGCCGTAGAACACGCCCACGGCAGCCGCACCCTTCAGCAGCAACAGGTTGATGGCGACCTTCGGGATGTCGCCGCCCACGAAGCCGATGATCAACAGGCGCCCGTTCCAGGCCATGCTGCGCACAAGCTGATCGAACATGGGGCCACCGACGGCGTCGTACACCACATCGACGCCCTTGCCACCGGTCAGTTCCTTGATCTGATCGCGGATGTTGCCGCTGCTGTAGTCGATGAGCTCGTCTGCGCCCGCCGCCTTTGCGGCCGCAAGTTTCGCGGCGCTGGATGCACAGGCGATGACGCGTGCACCCATGGCCTTACCCAGCTCAACGGCGGCAAGACCCACGCCGCCCGCTGCGCCGGTGACCAGCAGCGTTTCACCAGGTTGCAGGTTCGCGCGCTGGCGCAGTGCGTGATACGAGGTGCCATAGGTCACGCCGATGGCCGACGCCGTGACGAGGTCCATGCCATCGCTGATCTTGCGGATGCCGCGCCGTCGCGTGACTGCGTACTCGGCAAAACCACCATGGCCCACCGACGCCATCACGCGGTCGCCGGGTTTGATGTCCGTGATGCCCGCGCCCACCGCGCGCACGATGCCGCCAACCTCGGAGCCGGGCGCAAACGGCATGGGCGGCTGGCTCTGATACTTGCCGGCTACCATCAATACGTCGGGGAAGTTCACGGCAGCCGCGTGCACCTCGACCAGTACTTCGCCATCGCCTGCAACGGGCGTGGGCAGCTCGCCGATCTCGAGCGTTTCGGGGGCGCCATGGGCGCGGCACAGCACGGCTTTCATTCTGGTCTCCGGTTCAGTGGTGCAGATTTGCGGCCGGCAGTGTTGCCGGGCGCGGAACGCACGGTCAACTATGCTGTTGGCGAAGTGGGCTGTTGGCGAAGTGGGCTGTTGGCGGAAGTGGGCTGTTGGCGAGCTGTCGCTTGCCGCACTGTCTCACCGCAATGGGCTCTCACCGCATTGGGCTCTCGATGCACGAACAGGGTAATGGATAGACCAATGGCAAAGATCAACGCTGCACGCCCCCGAGGCATTGCGGGCGCGGTCATCGTGGCTGTGCTCGTGCTGCTCACGAGTCTGCTTCCCATCAGCGCGGGGGCGCAGGATGGGGGTGGCGAAGGCGGCGCGAGTGGGTTCGTGGAAATGAAGCCCGCATTGATCACCAACTATGGTGTCGCCCGACAGGGTCGGTTGCGCTATGTCCGCGCCGAGGTCACGTTGCGCGTTGAAGAGGGCGGCATTGCCGCGCGGGTTGAGTACCACATGCCTTACCTGCGCAATGCCTTGCTCATGGTGTTGAGCAAACAGGAAGAGGCCATTCTGGTCACGCCGGAAGGCCGCGACCACATTCGCCAGGAAGCACTCACGGCCATGCGCGCGTTTCTCGAGAAAGAAGAAGGCACGCCGCAGGTCAGCGACATTCTGTTCACCAACTTCCTGGTGCAGCGCTAGGGCTTGTGAGGTCG
>CAMAVY010000030.1 GCA_945861675.1 Klebsiella pneumoniae
AGCAACCGATGCGCAGGGCGAGGTCGTCTGGTGTTCCGGCTGCAGCGACGAAAGCGGCGTCATCCTGGATGGCAAACGCAACTGGCTGCCGAGTGAATTCGCGGAGCACGCAGGCGATCTGATGTCGAACCGCAGCCGCATCGACAGCGAGAGTCAGGTGCAGATCTACGAGGAGCGCCACACAGATTGCGACCATCGCCTTACCAACAGCTTCCTGCACCTGTGTCATGTCGTGAAGGACAACCGCCTGCTGCCGCGCGGCTGGAAGGCGGACGGCACGAATGCGATACACACAAGACCCGTGGGCGTTGATCCGAGCACACCAGGCGAGGACGTCGTCGTCTACGAGATCCATGTGCCGCAGCCAGCCAGGATCGCGCATGTCGAAGCGCGCGTGCTGTATCAGGCACTGCCACCGTACTATCTCGCCGACCGCATGCAGCAGGCGAGTTCACCCAGCGGAATGCCGGAGGCCAAGCGTCTGCACTATCTGATCACCCACTTGAACGTAGATGACCCCATGATGCGCAGCAAAGGCTGGCGATTCGAGGTGGCCTGTGCCGGCCGAGCGGCGGGCGTGTCAACTGCGGGCGTGTCATCGGCGGGCACGAACGCCGCGCTCACGCCTGCAGAAAAGTGTCTGCGTTGACGTAGTCGAACGGGATCGCGGATGGCCGATATCTTTCTCAGCTATGCAAGTGAAGACAGGGCCCGCGTGTCCGGGCTCGTCGACGCACTGCGTCGCCAGGGCTGGTCGGTGTGGTGGGATCGCGAGATCGTGCCAGGCTCGCCGTTCGAGAAAGTCATCGAACAGGCAATTGGTGAAGCCCAGTGCGTGGTTGTGGTGTGGTCGCGCCACTCGGTGCAGTCCGATTGGGTGCAGACAGAAGCCCTGGATGGCCTCGAACGCGCGCTGCTTGTGCCCATCATGATCGACGACGTGCGGCTGCCGCTGGCCTTCAAACGTGCCCAGGCCGTGCAGCTGATGGGCTGGCCTGCGCGCGTTGATCGCAGTGAGTTCGATCGCTTCCTTGCCGCGGTGGCCAAACAGCTCGGCGAAGGTGCGCGCGCCCGCGTACCGGACGTACCCACAGATCACGAAGGCGGCGGACGCGCCGGCTCGCATCGCCCCTCGGTAGCCGTACTGCCCTTCGTCAACCTGACCAGCGATCCCGAGAATCAATACCTCAGCGACGGCATCGCCGCCGAACTCATCTTTCGCCTCACACAGGAACCTGCGCTGCGGGTCGCTGCGCAATCGTCGTCGTTCTACTTTCGCGATCGCCAGGAAAACGTGCAGGCCGTGGGACAGTTGCTGAACGTCAATCACGTACTGGAAGGCAGCTTCCGACGCTTCGGCAGTCGCGCACGCGTGACCGTGCAGCTGGTGAACACCGGCGACGGCCATGCCACGTTCGCGCACCACTTCGATGTCGACACCGACGACATGTTCGAACTGCAGGAACAACTCGCGATCGCGATTGCGAAGGCGATCCGCGCGCCGCTGCGCATCGACCGCAGCGAGCGGAAGATCGACCAGGAGGCGCATCGGCTGTACCTGCAGGCGCGCTTCCACTACTTCCGTGCCGACCCGGCGAGTCGGCGCGCTGCGGCCGGCTACTTCCGTCAGGCACTGAGCATTTCGCCAGAGTACGGCGAAGCCAGCGCAGGCCTCGCATGGTCGCTGTTGCCGCTTGCGATCGGCAGCTTCGATGCACCGCCTTGCGATGTGCTGGACGAGGCGCTGCGCGCCGCACAGCTGGCCGTGGAGCTTGACCCGTCGAGCGCATTCGCGCTCGGCGCACTTGGCACTGCGCACCTGATGAACTGGGATTGGGAGGCCGGTCGCAGCTGTCTCGCCCAGGCGCTCTCGCTTGGGCCGCCAGACGCGTCTACTGCCTACGGCTATTCGATCTTCCTCGCGGCTTCCGGCCAGTTGCGTGAGGCGCTTGCCGTGTGCGAGGACGCGTTCACGCGCGAGCCACTGTCGCCCATGCTCACCGAGGCGGTGTCGCGCATGCTGCACTACCTCGGCCGGCTCGACGAGGCAGAAGCCGTGTGTCAGAGCCATCTGCGTCACGTGCCGGACTCGGAAGCAGCGATCGTCGGCCTGATGGAGATCTATCTGCAGCACGGCAACATCGACAAGGCGCGCGAGTACCTGGATCACGAACGATCATTGCCCGGGATTCACCCCGCCCAGGCGGCCTTCCATGAACTGCGCATCGCGGCTGCCGCTAGGGATGTCGCGGGATTTTCTGCCGCGTTTGAGCGGCTGCTGACGATGCGGCAAGACGCATATGTGCCGGCATTCGTCCTGGCCATTGGCTATCTGCTGGCACAAGACCAGCAGCGCTGTCTTGAATTCCTGTGGCGCGCCGTCGAGGAACGCGATCCCTTTCTCCTCATGTTCGACGCCTACGAATGGCCACATCGGCTGCAGGAAGACAAATCCTTTCAACGTCTGCGCGCGCGGCTCGCACTGCCGCGCGCGGCTGCATCCGGTGCTCAAGGAGTCGAACATGCGCACGTCTGAGGCCGTACTGGTTCTGGCGCGCCGCACGCGCAGCGATCGCATGTTGCGCCGCGTGCTGGTTGCGCTGTGTGCGTTCTTCAGCCTTACAGTCAGCGCCGCCGCGTACGCCGGCGACTGCGATCAGCTGCCCATGCTGATGCGGCCCGCCAATCAGCACGACATCGTCCAGGACTTGCGTGATCTCGTAAAGAACGACGCAGCGCTGAACCGGCAATTCAATGCCGCGCTCACAGATCCCGTACGTGCGAAGGACAACTACTTCGCCGAAGACGGCGCGGCAAAGCTCTACGCGCTGTTCTCCGTCTGGCACAAATACCTGCCGTTGGAGCGCACCGTTGCGGATTACTACCTGCAGTTCAACGAGCTGTTCTTCCAGATCAAGGATCGCGCTGCCCGACCTGACGATCCGGCCAATCTCGTCGCCATTCCCGCCGCTCAGGCATTGCTGCACAACGCGCAGTTCAGCGCCTGGCTGAAACGCTATGTGCTGAGCCAGGGGGATTATCTCGACAGCCCGGATTCCGGGCGCGCAGTTCGCTGCTGGCTGGGCAACAGAAAGATCGACATGTCGCAGTACCGGGTGCCGGACGGCGGCTTCCGCAGCTTCAACGATTTCTTCACGCGTGAATTGAAGCCGGGCCTGCGGCCGGTTGCCGGGCAGTTGGATCCGGCCGTGCTCGTAGCACCCGCCGACTGTCAGTTATCCCCCGTCGTCAGGCAGCTGACCACCAGCACAGAGCTGAGCGTGAAACAGGAGTTCCTGAACGTGGCGCAGTTGTTGAACGGCGATTCACACGCGAACGAATTCCTGGGCGGCGATGCGCTGGTCTGTGTGCTGCAGATCGAGAACTACCACCACATGCACTCGCCCATCGACGGCACGGTGATCGCTACACAGATGGTCGATGGGCAGTACTTCGGAGAACCGCTCGGGCCCGGACTGCTGACGAAGAACCGACGCGGCTTCATCCTGGTCGATACCCAGCGCTTCGGTCTTGTGGGCATCGTGCCGGTCGGCATCGCGACGATTTCATCGCTGCACATCAGCGTGAAACCGCACGATGTGCTGTTGAAGGGCGATGAGATGGGCTACTTCAAGTATGGCGGCTCAGTCATCGTGATGCTGTTCCAGAAGGACCGCCTGCACCTTGAGCCCTTCCGGCACATGGGTGAACGGCTCGGCACGATGAACCCGACGGGGCCGTGATCTACAGCCGCGGCATCACGCAAGAGGCCGCCCGCAGGATTGCTCATGCGGGCGGCCGGTCGGTCGCCGGTGCCTACTCGATGCAGCCCTCGGGTCCGAATGACGTTCCGAACGTGTTGTGCTTCCAGGTGTTCGAGCACTCTGACGGGATGACTGGCTCGTAGTTTTCGTCGAGATCGAGCTCCGCCAGGTCTGTAACTAGATGCCCATATGCAGTGTTCCCTCGCAGAGTGTTGCCCGCCGGGACGGGGGTGCCTTCAGGTGCGACGCCGAGCAAAAGAACGCCGAAATCGGAACTCCCGGTCAACGTGTTGTTCAAGACCAGGTTGTCGTTGACGACGCCGTTCATGGCGATCCCATACGCCCGGTTCTCCGACAGATTGTTCGAGGAGATGAGGTTCCGGTTCGTTTCGAGCCCTCCTTCGAAGCGTTCAACGGTCTGCATCCACATGCCACCAAAGTTGCCCGTGACCACGTTCCACTGCACTACATTGTCGCTCGAGCCGTACAAGCTGATGCCGTCCTCGGCGTTACCTTCGACGCGGTTACGCCTGACCCGGTTGTTGTTCGAGAAGTCCAGCTCGATGCCGCGGAAGCTGCCCGAAAAGCGGTTCTCAGTGAAGTCACTGTGGTTGGTATTGCGCGTGAGGATGCCAGCCAAGCCGCCATCCAACCCGAACTCTGGAATTGCCGCGTTGTTGGCGTCCTGGGTATTCCAAGCCATCGTGGACGCACATTTCAGTCGATCGTGGACATGTTGGCCGTTGGCCGCTCTTCGCCAAGTCTCGATACGGCCCCTTTTTGCAGCCGAAGATCTGTTTGATCACCAGGCAGGGATGCTCGACGCGCACGCACCTTCGACTTCGTCCTGTTCTTCCGGCGCTGCGTCTCGTTGGCGCTGCCTTTCCAGCGCGTACGCCGTTTCGTCATGTCCCTTGCCCGCGGGTCGACCTCTTTGATTGCATCGGTCTGGTCCCGATAGCGCGCATCGCCCCACACCTTCGTCTCGTCACCGTGCAACAGCTGCGGAAGCATCGTGCAGTCACCCCGTTCGTCATCGTCACTTGTGCCGAGTGGACGATCTTGGTCGCCGAGTCGATCCCAATGTGACCCTTCATGCCGAGGCATCATTGCTGGCCCTTCCGCATCTGGTGCAACGCTGGATCTCGCGCATTCGCATCGCGCTTGGTCGAGGACGGTGCCTCGACGATCGTGCCGCGCTCGACTCGGTCGCCGTGCTCGGCAGGATGCGCACTCGCCGTGGCCAGGATGTGCTTGCCGACCTCGGTTTCGGTCAGCCGCTGAAGGAACTTGCACATGGCGGTCTACCCGCGTTATTTGGTAACAGGCGTTTCGAGTATCGAGCAGACGGTTGAGCACCCTGGCGGTTGAGTTCAGCGCGTCAAGGAGTCGTTTCAATGAAAATCGCGATCGCTGGTCTCGGCCACGAAACCAACACCTACTGCCGCGGCTTGACCCAGCAGCGCGATTTTCAATGGCTGAGAGGCGAGCGTGTGCTTCTCGAGCGCACCATAGAGACCTCGTTGGGTGGGGCGATCAGAACGTGCGATGCTCTCGGTATCGAAGTGGCCCCGATTTTCATCTGCTATGCCCAGCCATCGGGTGTGATCGCGCGCGACGCATATGACGGGTTCAAAGACGAGATCCTGCGCGGCATTCGCGATGCGCTGCCGCTGGATGGCGTCTTTCTGGCACTTCACGGCGCTGGCGTCGTCGAAGGCATCCAGGATCTCGAAGGGGATCTATGTGCGGCGGTGCGCGCCATCATCGGCGAGGCGGTGCCGTTGGTGGCCGGATTCGATCTGCACGGCAACGTCACGCAGGCGATGGCCGACGTCCTCGATGGCGCGTTCGCCTGCCACCAGTATCCGCACATCGACTCGCATCTGCGTGCTGAGGAGGCGATCCGCTTGATCGTCCGCATGCATGCGGAAGGCTTCCGCCCTGTCCTGCACGTCGAGCGCGTGCCCATGCTGCTGCCGGGGACGACGACATTCGAGGGCATCGGCGCCCGCACCTTGGCGCGTATGTTGGCGGCGGAGGCAGAGCCGGGCGTCATCGACGTCAGCTGGTTCCACGGCTTTCCGTACACGGACGTCGCGCACATCGGCACCTGCGTCGTCGTCACGACGGAAGCCGATGGCGAGCAAGCGCGTCGCGTCGCGAAACGGCTCGCGCGGTCGATCTGGGACGAACGCGAGCTATTCCGTCCGCACGGTCTGACGGTCGACGAAGCCGTCGCCGAAGCGCTGAGGAAGGCGGATGAATTGCACGCAGTCGGACGCATCGCGCCGGTGGTGATCAACGAAACCTCTGACAATTGTGGCGGCGGCGCGCCTGGCGACGGCACCCATTTGCTCCGCGCAATGCTCGCCGCAAAGTTAGAGGCGGCTTGCTTCGGCTTCATCGTCGATGCCGACGTCGCAGCTCAGGCGCACGCTGCGGGCTGCGGGGCGACGATCGAGATCGTCCTCGGTGGCAAGTACGACAACCTGCACGGCGCGCCGATCGAGGCACGCGCCTATGTTAAGTCGTTGTCGGATGGCCGATTGCTGATGCAGGCGGTAGCCAAAGGCTCGATCAACCACCTCGGCAAAATGGCGCGGCTCGTGGTCCAGGGCATCGACGTCATCGTGGCGTCGCGGCGATCTCAGACAATGGACCCAGAGCCATTCCTGGCACTTGGAATCGATGTGAACCGCTATCGCGTCGTCGCGTTGAAATCGAGCAACCACTTTCGCGCGGGCTTCAAGGACATTGCCGGCGCGATCGTCACGGCGGATCCACCAGGCTTGACGACTAACCACATTGATATCTTTCCTCGCCATCACGCAAAAGGGCCGCTGTGGCCGCTGCATCCGGAGGCGCGGTACATCGGCAGTTGATCGGGGCATGGCGACCATCGTCGTCGGCGTCGAGATCGACACCAGCACTTAGTCGCTTGCTCGTGAAGGGAATCGCGGCTTCCGCGCGTCACGCCTGCAATCGCGTTGGCCACAATGCCGGTGCGCTGACTATTTTCCCGCTGGAAGTCGTTCCACCCTCCAGCGCTTACACGCTGGCGCCCTCGGCTTCGGCCGCTGGACTCCGCCACCCGCACACTGTGCCCGCCTTCCGAAACGTAGTCAGCGGCAAGCATGCGGCTCTGGTCGCCGCCGATCACGCGTACGTCGCGGCCCACGTCAAGTCGCTGCTCGTGCAGGTCGTCCAACATCATGATCTCGATGTTGGCGACCTTCATCACGATGTCGATCATGTTCGGCGGCACCTCAGGCGCGCTGCCGCTGGCAATGAACAGCACCTCAGGCGCGGGGCCGCTGATCGGCTGAAGTGGGTGTCCACTATGACTTGGAGACGCATCCGCCAATGCAGCGCCTCATCGTTGCTCGGTCCGCCAATCTCGTCAGGTTCGCACCAGCCGTCGCGCTTCGGCCTTGAAGTCGTGGTGCGATGTCGGTTCGTCCACGCGATCCGGCCAGCGGTCGCTCGATAACCAATAGGCGCAGAGGCCCAGCTTCGCGCAGAGGCCAAGGGCGGCGATGGACAGTTGGCTCAGCTGCGCGCTCCGAACGACTTGGGAATGGTGCGCGGGCAAAGGCATTGCGGCTCCGCGCGGCGGAAGTGTAGAGCGAACGCAGCGCGGTACGCGGGGCCAACTGCTGCCGCGCGCTATGCTCCGCGCGGTCGTCGCAGCACTGCCGACGACCGTCCGCGCAACACTGCGTGTATACAACACCCGCACGAGCAACCCGTGATGCACACGCGCAATGAACATTGACTTGATTCGCGGTGCCTGCCTCGGTGGGGTGCTTCTGGCGGCCTTGTTGTTCGAGCGTCGATGGCCGATCACCGCGCTGGCCCGGCCCTGGATGACGAACCTCGGCTTGTGGCTTGTCGATACCGCGTTGATGCGCGTGGTGTGCGGCGCCTGTGGCCTTGTGCTCGCCGCCTGGTGCGAAGCGAATCACGTCGGCGCGCTGCAGCTGCTGCGCCTGCCAGCATGGATCGCCATGGCGTTCAGCGTGGTCGCGCTCGATGCCGTTGCGTACCTCTGGCACCGTGCCAATCACCGCTTCGCGTGGTTGTGGCGCTGGCATCGCGTGCATCACGCCGATCGCGCTTTTCAGGTCACCACCGCGCTGCGTTTTCACCCGGGGGAACTGCTGCTTTCGCTACCCGTTCGCCTGCTTGCGATCGTGCTGTTGGGCTTGCCCATGGCGGGCGTGCTGTTGTTCGAGCTTGTGTTCGGCGCCATGAACCTGCTTGTGCATGCAAACGTGGCGCTGCCGCGCAAGCTGCATGTGCTCGCCTCATGGGTCGTCGTCACACCGCGGCTGCATCGCTTGCACCATGCGCGATCGCTGAGTTTCTCGAACAGGAATTTCGGCACGGTGTTTTCGCTGTTTGACCGTGCGTTTCGGACGCTCGCCGATCATTCGCAGGCGCATCAGTTCGAAACCGGCATCGAAGGCGCAGAAGGCAACACGCAGATGTCGCTGCGTGCTGCGCTTGTTGCCCCGCTGGCGAGCCGGCCCTGAGGTCCTTCTGAACGATCCGGGACGGGCCACATCAGCGCGAGGCGATCGATTGGTGCGACGTCGAGTTCGCCGACCTGGGCACAGGCTTCCGCTGGGCACGAAATGCACGCGGCCGTCTCTCGCGTCTTGGCTGGCGCGCGTCCCGAAACTGCGATCGGCGTGCTCGCCGTCGTAGCAGCCCAGGCTGGTGTCGCTCACATCCTCGGCAGCAAGTTCCTGCTGATGCACCTGCCGCAGCGCGGTCGTGCCGAAGAAGCACATTTCGTGAAGGACTTCAGTGGGCACGGGACCATCGGATTCCACTAGCCGAGGCGCTCCTCCTCCAGTTCACCGCCATTCTGGAAGGCAATCTCGGCAATCTCGACCAAGCTTTGGCTGTGTGGAACAGCGCCATGCACTCGGACCACCTCGCCGGCAGTTTCATGCGCGTTGGCGATGACCTCGGCAACCCTCGCCGTGCTACTCGGCCGAATGGAACATTCGGAAACGGCCGCCGCTGTGAGCAGGATCTCCCGCGTCACGGGGATCAACTCGATGACCTTGGTAGCCTGGGCACCAGATTTTTCGTGTTCCCCGAAGTGATGGATCCACACGCTGGTGTCGATCAGTACGCGGACGTGTCCGCGCAACGCGCGCGTGACGGACATGCTCACCAGCCTTCACGCTCGTCCTGCAGATACGATTCGGCGCCTTGCCAGGTCTGTTTGTGCAGCCCGGCGGTGCATGCGGCGAAACGCTTGGGTTTGCGAATCATCACCACGCGATCCGATTTGCACAGCACCAGAAGCTCGTCGCCTGCACCAAGGTGCATGGCCGCACGGGCTGCCTGAGGAATTACGACCTGATACTTGCTGCTCAGCCGAACGGTCGTGCTCATGGGATTACTCGTCAGAGGGTGAAGTGGTTTATCGCGTGCACCTTACGAAGGCCGACCAGCAGTGTCCATCAGGCTACGCTGACATATAAGTCCTTACTTATGTGCTAGCCGAATCGGCTGAGACGTTGCGCGCATTCCGTGCCTCGAAGCATCCTCCGAAGCGCTGGTGAGTGGGCCAGCAGGAGTGACATGCGGCGGCCGGCGCGACGCAACACGAAACTGCCGTTCGCAATCGCCCTTGCCCGACTCCTCAATGCGCTCGATGCGCTCGATAGCGTCGCTCCTCGGTCGACCTTCAGGTTACTCACGTTGCCGGGCGCACCTGCGCCCGCCCCTGCAGCACAAGGTCATAGGCGTTCACGTCTGGCGTCGGCATGTTGGACGCAGGAAGCGGCAGTTCTGTCGACGCTGCTGCCGACAACATCGCGGTGACCTGCCGTGCCACATCGCTCTGGATGGCAAACAGATCCGTGAGCTGCCGGTCGTAGGTCGCCGCCCAGAGGTGGCTGTCCGTGACGGCGTCGATCAACTGCACGGCGATGCGCAGTTGATCGCCTTCCCGGCGCACGCTGCCCTCGATGACCTGCGACACACCAAGCTCGTTGGCGATGGTACGGATGGACGTGGGCGCGGTCTCGCAAGCACAGCAGGCAGTAGATGCTATGGCAGTGAGCGCGACTGCGCGTCAGGAAACGTCGTAGTCCGCTTCCTGCACCGCGCGCGTCCGTTCCCAGTAGTCGACCAGCGTGAACGGCCAGTTCTGCGTCACACGCCCGCGGGCGTTCTTGTACCAGCTGTTGGCCTTGGAGATACCCCAGGCCATCTCCGCGTTGCCGGCATCGATCTCCGCGTTGTACGCGTCGTGCACAGCGGCCTTGGGCTCCAGCGCCGCGTGCCCGTGCTGCACCAGCAACTCGATGCACGACAGGATGTAGCGCATCTCGCATTCACTGAAGAAGATGATGCTGCCGTTCACCACAATGTTGGTGTTCGGGCCGTACATCAGGAAGAAGTTCGGAAAGTTCGGCACGGTGATGCCGAGATAGGCGCGCGGGTTGTCGCCGTCCCACTGCTTCGACAGTTCGGCACCACCGCGGCCGATGATCTGCATGGGGAACGTGATGCGATTGGATTGAAACCCCGTGGCATAGATCAGCACATCGGCGTCGTACTGCTTGCCGCTCTTTGTCAGGATGCCGTTCTCGTTGATCGCGGCGATCGGATCAGTCGTCACATGCACATTGTCGCGGCGCAGCGCCTGCAGCCAGGTGCCGTTGTCGACCAGCATGCGCTTACCGCCCGGCGGGTAGTCCGGCACCATCTTGTTGAACAGCTCAGGATCGTCGCCAAGATGGCTTTGGATGTACGCCGTGAGCATCTGCCGCAATGCTTCGTTGGCAACGCCAATCGAACGGTCACGTTCGTTCCACGCGGCGTCGCTGCGCACAGACGCCAACAAGCCTTCTGAGGAGCGCCAGAACATCAGGAAGCGAAACCACTTGGCATAGAACGGCATGTGGTTCAGCAGCCAGTGTTTGCCTTCTGGAATGTCTTCCATATAGGTCGGAGACGGCGACACCCAGGGCGCCGTGCGTTGAAAAATCTGCACGCTCGCGGCCTGCTTCGCGATCACCGGCACGAACTGGAAGGCGGTTGCGCCCGTGCCGATCACCAGCACGCGTTTGCCGGTCAGGTCATGTTCGTGTTGCCAGCGCGCACTGTGAAACGCAGGGCCCTTGAACAGTTCCATGCCGGCAATGTCCGGCATTTTCGGACGGTTCAGTTGCCCGACGGCCGAGATGACGGCGTTCGCGGTATCCGTGCTCGTGCTGCCATCGGCATGCTTGAGCGCAACGCGCCAGAGCTTCGCGCCTTCGTCGTAAGTCGCACGCGTCACCTCACAACCGAACGTCGCCTTGTCGCGAATGCCGAACTCGCGGCTGCAGCTGTCGAAGTACTGTCGCAGCACTTCCTGCTGCGAGTAATGCTGCGGCCAGTCTTTCGGCGCAAATGAGTAGGAGTAGGTGTGATTGGGGCTGTCGACGCGGCAGCCGGGATAGGTGTTCTCCAGCCACGTTCCACCCACGTCGGCGTTCTTCTCGACGATCCTGTAGTCGATGCCGGCTTCGGCCAGCCGTATGGCAGCCAGAATGCCGGACATCCCCGCACCGATGATCAGCACCTTGAAGCCGCGCTTCCTGTCTGCGGGCAGGTTGATCAGCGCCGGCCGCGCGTAAACGTCTTCGCCGTTCAGCGCCAGCTCACCGGCCAGGAACTCCATGTAGTTCTCGGGCAGCTGCTGGCCAATCATGAAATCCATCATGCGGCGGATGGTGTCGGCCGACGGCGTCGGCAATGCCGGACAACCCTGATCGCGATAGGCCTTGAGCGCATCCAGTGCGCGCGCACGCAGGCGTTGCTGGTCGGCAGGTGCGATACCCAGATCCGGGTCGCCAAGCACTTCGCCAGGACCGTCGCCTGCGCCGCCGGACAGCGGCGCACTGCTGCCTGTGGGTGTGTCCAGCAGCGCCAGATCACCAGTCAGATGCACCAGCGCATTCACCAGCGCCGGAATGCTGGCGTCCTTCAGTGCATCCTCAATCGTGGCGTCGTCGGCCACGACTTTCCGCAGAGATTCATTGCCGGGTTTACGCATGCTGGTTCGAGCCTCGCCTGCTGTGCAGGCATGGAAAGATGGAAACAGTGAAGAAACAAAGCGGCGCCAGAGCACCGTCAGGTGCCGCAGAGCCTAACCAATTGCGCCGCCTGCGAGCCATGTTTGCGACGCGGGCCGACCCCCGTGCGACACACAACCGGCAGCAACGCGTTCTGTGAATCCCTGCCAGACGTGTGTGCCAGTCCGCGCAGGTGACTAGACTCCAGCCCCCCCAACAGCGGCCGACATTTTGCTTACTGGCCAGAATGCGCTGAAGAGTCAGAGCCCTTCCCAGGGTCTGCGGCCCGTCACGATCGCCATGCTGTTCGCCGGCGCGGGCGTGATCCTGGGCGGCTTCATGTACTGGGCCGCGCAGCGCAACGAAGACCCCATGTGCACGGAGCTCGCGAGCACGTTCGATGCGGAATGTCGCAAGGACCTTCCGGCGGAGTCTGCGCTGACCGCCGGCACAATTCTCGACACGGGCAATGGGCAGGTCATCGGTCAGCTGAACAGCGCCGCCTGCCTGGTACCGGGCGCGCTGAGCGCCCCGTTGCCACAGCAATTGCGTGCGCTGCGCCCCGATGCGCTGACCGCCAACATTGCCTACACCGCCCTGCAGGGCCGCGGACTGCAGGCAGTGCCGGCACCGCCCTCATTGTTCCTGCCAACCGCCGCCTGGAGCGCCGTACACGAAGCCAGAGTTGCGCTGTCGGGCCTCCGCGAGGCCGTGCTCGCGCACCCACACAACGGCAGCAGCGGCAGCGCTGCATCCGCCGGCACGGATCGCAGCATCGTGCACCCGGTCGCCGACGCCTGCCTGGTCGCGCAGACCTGTGCCACGCATTTTAAAGACGGCAGCTGGCGCGTGATCAGCAGCACCATTCTTGCCGACCGCGTGCACTACGAATTGCTGGGCGACCAAGCACAACCGGTCGCCCCGCCCAGCGCAGCAATCGGACGGACCTTGCGCGCCGATGGCAAACGTTGGCGGTTGGTCGGACCGCACGTGGTCGGCGTTCGCTATCTCGATTCGGCGTCGGTGGCCGAATTGGCCAGTTGCGCCGTGCCTGTGGCGCACATCCCTGGCGGGCACGCGCGCGTGCGTATCGTCGGAACGGGACAACGCGGCGCGGTTGCGACCGAGACGATGGAACAGCCGCTCGGCAAGATTGCGCTGGTGTCATCGCGCGGCACGGAAGTGAGTGACTGCAACGCCGACATCGGCCGCAAAAATCCCACGCCTATGCACAGGCGCACCTGGATACGCTGAGCGATGGCGGGCTGCGCATGGCCGGCGAGATTCGCGCCAGCGGCGGTCGCTATCGCGTCGGCCGCTGCCCGTCGGCGGGCCGACGGCTGCCCGCAACCAACACACTCGTGAATACGTCTGAGGCCACGCTGAGCATTCAAGGCGAGCTGAATGTTGCTGTTCGCGCGTCCGGAGCACATACCTTGCGCGTGACCTGGGTGGGCGCGCCGACACAGGGCGAGCAAGGTGGCATGCAGATGGCCATCATTGCCCCATCCGGCGTCCTGCTGCGGCCCAATGAATCTGTTGGCGAAGGTGGCGGCCTTGAATATCAGATCACCGGTCCTGGCCTGTTCCGCGTACGACCCGTGATCGACGCGCAGATCCGCAGGCGCGGTGAGTCCGGGGTGAAGTCACACAGCTTCCACACGAAGCTGCACGCAGAAGCCTGGCCGGCGGGTGGTGAAGCACCGGTACGCGCAGGCGCGGCCGCAGCTGCGGCCGAAGATGCGGATGCGGATGCGGATGCGGATGCGGATGCGGCCAGCGAAGATGCTGCATCGAGCGAAGAGAACTGATCTGCCGCGCGCCAGCAGCACGCAGTGCGGCAATGCAGCGCAGGCAGTCAGTGCAGGAACCAGCGCATCCCGGTATGCAGCATCACCATGGCATAGTCGTCAGCGGCGGCAGTGACCTCGTCGTCACGATTCGAGCCGCCCGCGTGGGCGATGTAGCGCACGTTTGAACGCGCGGCGCGATCGACGTTGTCCCTGAACGGCAGGTACGCATCCGACGACAGGCAGATGCCGTCGAACTGCTGCAGCCAGGCCGCGCGTTCGTCGGAGCTGATCACGGCCGGGACATCGTCAAGCTGGCCAAGCAGATGCGCGCGCTCGGGCGGCGACAGCTGATCCATGAGCAGGTAGCCGTCGACAACGTTGGCGAGGTCTGGGCGTTTCAAGCCCGTCTTGAATGGCAGCGCCAGTGTTTTCGGATGCTGCGCCATGAACCATTTGTCTGCCTTGTCGCAGGCAAGTCGCGTGCAATGCACGCGCGACTGCTGGCCGGCGCCCAGGCCAACCACCTGCCCGTCATAAGCCACACAGACCGAGTTCGACTGCGCGTACTTCAGCGCCACGGTTGCCACCAGCAATGACTGCAGCACTGCGGGAGAAACGTCCTTACGCCGCGACACCGCGTTGCTGAACATGGCCGCCTGCACCGGCGTGGGCGGGTTCGCCTGTTCCAGCGTCAGACCGAATATCTCGCGCCGCTCGGTGGCAGGCGGTACATAGCCGGGATCCATCTGCAGCACGAGATAGGCGCCGCCCTTCTTGCGCATCAGCCGCGCCAGCGCGGCAGGCTCGTAGCCTGGCGCAATGATGCCGTCGGACACTTCACGCATCAGCACATCTGCAAGCGAGTCGTCGACCACCTCGGAGACTGCGGCGAAGTCACCGAAGGCACACATGCGGTCACCGCCGCGCGCCCGAACATAAGCGTTGGCGACCGGCGACAGTGGGCGGTCGTCCAGAAACTGGCTTTGTAAGAAGGCCGGCGACAAGCTGCCGGCAATCGCGGCACCTGCCGCGCTGACATGTTTGAAACAGGCCGCAGCAGCAACGCCCGTGGCCGCACGCAGCTCCGCTACAAGCCGCCAGGCGGTGATGGCATCCAGCAGATTGATGAAGCCGGGCGAGCCATTGCGAACCTGCAACGGCGCTGCAGCCGGCTGCAGCAGACGCGCCGGCGTCTGATGCGGATTCAAGCCGTACTTGAGCAGCCGCTCGCGGTTGCTGTTTGCGCCAGCCTCTGGCTTCTCATCGATCATTGCGGGGCTCCCTTCAGCAGCGCCGGCACGTGCGGCCGGCCAGCCTGTCCTGCCATGGAAAAGGCGCGCAGTATCCCGATTGCCAGCGCAATCGCCAGGGGCGATGCGACTACCGCGGCACGGGCTCAAGGCGCAGATGCGACAGATCCAGCGCAAGCGCGGCCTGGCGCTGCTCCATCCCCAACCGCGCCCCGACGGGTGCAAGGCTGTAGGCCGACAGGTCCAGGGGCAGTTCGACAAACTCCGTCAGTTCACCCAGCAGCACACCCACAGGCGCGATGTCGAGGTCCGGCACGTTCACCGCCGGAGCCCGGCGGGTTGGATCGATCAGGTTGGGAATCAACCCGCCGGGTGCCGCCAGGCCGATGTGGTCCGTTTCAATCAGTGCGCTCGGGGCAATCTCGCGCTCATCTTCATCGATCAGATCTGCGCCGACCGGCGCGAGCTCGTAGTCCGGCACGCGGACGTTGGTGCCCGGACGCAACGCGGCTGGCAAATCGCGTACCTGTGAGGGCCCGCTGGCGGCCGGAGGGCCGGCCACCCAACCGTCATCCGGCGGCTCGACAGCAACGCGGCCAGCAGCTTCGGCAGGCCCGCGCGTGGCGGCAGCGGGCGGCGGCGACGTGAACTCAATCGATCCGGACGGTGGAGCACCGACGTCTGCCGGCGCCGCTGCCGATTGCTGCGCCGCCAGACGCGCCGCCAGACTCATCTTGCGCGGTGGTGCCTCTACATCTGCTTCCGGCACAGGGGCTGCGGGCACACGCGCGGCCTGCACAGGTGCAGCTGACACGGCGTCGGCGGTCACGATGGGCGTCACCCGCAAGCGCGCGCCCGCCTGACGGAACAGGCTCTGAAAGCGCGCAGCGGTCTCCCGGTCCGCCGCACGGCGGATCATCACGTTGGCGCCGCTGAACAACTGCTGCAGCCGCGCATCGTCCAGTTTCAGCGCCGCCGCCAGATTCGCCTGCACCGTCGCAAGCGCTGCGTCAGGCAGCAGCTCGCCGCGAAACAGCAGGTCGTACCTGCTCGCCGATCCTTCGTTGCTCTCAGACACCTTGCTGCGCTCCTCTCGTGCTGCCGTACTGCTGCGTCGCGGCGTTCAATTCGCAAAACCTCGCCCCTGCGATGGCAGGACTCAAGCACATTCCCACCGGTGCAGCCAGGCAACCTTCGAGCGATCCGTGTTGCACAGGCGTCAGCCGACGCGCCAGCCCGCGCAACGCCGCCCGATACCTGCCAGGCCGACTGTGACCAACCCGATTGCCACGTGCGTTGCACATGCGTGCGCCAGCGGCTATCCGTCTGGTCGGACCAGTACCTTCACCTTGCTGCGCGAACACGGACGCGCAAAACCTGCGAATCGGAACGGGACTTCACTTCACCCTAGTGCACCGGGAACAGCATGACTCGCGCGCACATCGCGATCGCCCACCGCGTCATTGACTCGCTATCGCACCGCAATGAAGCGTTTACCGCTGACGTTGCGCCGAACGCCAGCTTCCACCTGCAGGGCCGGGCGTTACACCGTCAGCAGTTCCGCCAGATTGCGGTGACCGACCTGCAGTTCGCATTGCCGGATCTGCGCATGTCCTGCGATGGCACGCACGCAGGTGTGCTGTTCGACGTCCCCGCATCCGGCGAGAACATCAGTTTCAGCGTTGCCATGTGGCTGCACATTCAAGGCGTGCAGGTCGTCGCGGTGCAGTTGTACTGGAACAAGTTCGCAGCCCAGGAAGCACTGGTCGCCGCGCGGCAACGTGCCGCTGTGGCAACCACAGGCAGCCGAGCACATCCGAGCGTGCAGTGACGCATTCAGCCCACGCGACCGTCCGCGCCTGGTTCAACGCGCATCTCAACGGCAATGCACTCGACACCGTCCGCGCGCTGTGGGTCGCCGAGCCGCAGATGCACTGGGTCATGGGCGCGCTGAATGAACCATTCAACAACCAACGCATAAGGACCAACGAGGTACTGCCGCGCATCGAGATTCGTGAACTTCGAATCGTGGCTCTGCAGGGCGACGAGCAACTGGTGGCGACGCGTTGGGTAGCGACGCTCGCCGTGCGACCAGACGCTGAAGCAGCGCCGACCAGCACGGCGGCCGCAAGCGCATGGCCCGCCCGGGATACGCCGCTCATAATCGAAGGCAGTACCTGGTTTCGCCTGGAGCAAGGCCTAATCGCGGAACCTGGGAACACTGGGACTGCGAGCCATTGCTGGCCCGGCTCGCGATTGCTCCGGGCTGAACGCTTGGACGAAACCGCCCATAGCCCCACCAGGATCGCGGGTGGATGCGACCTATGGCGTGTACAACTGCGCCGGAATACCGGACATCGCGTCATTCAGGTAACGCACAAAGGGATCCACGTCGGGGTCCCGGTGCCACTGATACTCAGCCACTGCGGCAACGCCCTCCGCCGCCGCAACACCCTGCAGCCGCGCGATCACCGCCAACGCCATGTCGGTGCCTGCCGACACGCCGGACGACGTGACGAAGCGACCTGCATCCACCCAGCGTGCGGCCCTGACCCACTGCACTGCAGCGCTCTGCGCCTCGGCCAACTGAAAGAACTGTTTGTTCGACGTGGCCCGCAAGCCATCCAGCAAGCCTGCGCGCGCAAGAATGGCCGAGCCGGAACACACCGACATGGTCACTTCCGCCTGCGCCGCCGCACGCCGCAGGTAATCAAGCAATGCAGTGTTCGTCAGCGCTGGCAGCGTGCCGATTCCACCGGGCAGCAAGACCAGATTGGCCGGCGGCGCGTTGCTGAAATCGAACTCGGCCAGCGTGGCCGGGCCTTGCGCCGATGCCACCGCACCCGCCTGTTCGGCAACGGTGACGATCCGATAGTCCTGCGCGAGCGTGCCGAACATCTCCAGCGGCCCATACAGGTCCAACAACTCAAAACCCGGATACAGCACGGCGGCCAGCGTGCGCGGTGTACTGGTACTCATTGGAAAACCTCCTCGGCACCCGCGCGGAGTGCATCCATGGCCATTCGATGTGGCGTGCCGCCGTAACTCACGCGTGCCACACCCAGGGCGCTCAAACGCGCAACGGGCGGACAACCCGGCATGATCATGGCGTTCACCGGCAAGGGCGCGCGCGCACACAACTCACCCAGCAGCGTTTCGTCGACCAATCCGGGCACGAACAACCCGCTTGCGCCGGCGTCGCGATAGGCCTGCGCGCGCACCAGCGCAGCCTCGAGCAACGCCTGGTTGTGGTCGGCACTTCGCGCCAGCAGAAAACCATCCGTACGCGCGTTGATGAACAGATCCAACCCAGCGTCGCTGGCAACGCGGCGCACTGCTGCAATACGCAGCACCTGCGCCTCGATGGAGAACTGGCGCGACTCGCCAAGCACCTGATCCTCGAGATTGATGCCAATGGCGCCCGCGGCGATGACATCACGCACGTTACGCGCCACGTCGAACGCATCGCGCGCGTAACCTGCCTCCAGATCCAATGTGACCGGCAACGAAACCGCCGCAAGAATCCGCTGCAGGTTGGCCATGACCAGCGGCAACGGCAGCAGCTGCCCGTCGGCGTAACCATGCGCGGCTGCCACGGCCTGGCTGCCGGTGGCAATCGCACATGCGCCCGCTTCAGCAACGGTACGCGCACTGCCCGCGTCCCACGCGTTGAACAGCAGCAGCGGCGCGCCGGGTTGATGCAGGCGCGCGAACTGCCGTGCCTTGTCCTGTTGCGCGACGCTGGCAATGAACTTGGGTCCGTAGCCTGTTGCCGATGCAAGGGACGCCAGTGCAACCGAACCCGGAACGGACCCCGCCGAGACGGAAGAAGCGCCGCCACCCGCGGCTGTAGAACTACTCATGCACACTGCCCCCAAAACCACAGAAAAAAGAACAGGAAAAAGAACACGCAGGACTAGACGAAGAAGACAACAAAAGCGCAAGAAGCGAATAACGATGCATGGTGCAGGCGCTCGCATCGTGCCAGACCCGGACGTGCAGGCATGCCGCCGCGCGCAGCGAATGATCGGCGATAACCGGGCCAACGCCAGCCGTCGATTTGCAACCTAAGCACGCAGATCTGGCGATGTCAGTACCCGACGGTCCCCGCGTGCGGCCTGGCGCTGCGGATGTTCGGCCTGCTTATCCTGTTCCACGTGTTGATGAAGCCAGTAAGCTGCCGGTGCTGCGCGGCGTTTGCTGCTGGCCCGGCTCTTGCTGCCATCCCCGGCTGAATGCCCGTGCTGACAGCCGACGTCAACAGCGCGCACCTTGATCCGTATTCTTCAAACGGCACCGAGTCATGCTTCCCGAACACACCGGAACCGCCACGTCTCCGCCACCGGACGACGCCGTTGCACAGATGCTGGCCGAGCTTGTTGGGCAGCAGGAACGGTCTGCCCAGCAGCACACAGCGCAGCAACACACCGGCCAGACTCAGCTGCTACCAATGCTGCATGCAATCACGCATCGCTTTGGTTGCATCGAAGACGCCCATGTCCGCGCGCTGGCCCATGCACTGAACCTGTCGCGCGCAGAGGTGTTCGGCGTGCTGACCTTCTATGACGACTTCACGCAGGTCGCCCGCCCCACGCCGACGTTCGAGGTGTGTGCCGCCGAAGCGTGCCAGGCCCGCGGTGCCAATGCGCTGCTGCAGGCAACACAAGGACGGGCCGACGTACGCGCCGTCTACTGCCTTGGCAATTGCGCCTGCGGACCCAGCGTGCGCGTGGGCGACCGCGTGTACGCGCGTGTGACTGTGCAGGCGCTGTCGGCGCTGATCGCGCAGACCCCTGCCGCCCAAAGAGAAGCCGCTGTTCGAGCAGACACCGTTGTCGCACCAGGCCCCGTTGTCGGACCAGGCCCCGTTGTCGAACAAGGCCCCGTTCTCCAACAAGGCATAGCACCGTCATGACACGCATCTACGTGCCGTGCGAAACAACCGCCTGCGCACTCGGCGCAGACGCGGTCGCAGCCGTCATCGCCCAACGGATAGAAGCAGGCGCAATCCACGCAACGCTTACGCGCAACGGCTCGCGCGGCGCGTTCTTCCTTGAGCCGCTCGTGGAAATCGAAACCGCCGATGGCCGCATCGGCTTCGCCAACCTCACCGACACAGAAGCTGCGGCGCTGTTCACAGGCCCTGCGCTGCCGGACGCCGCGCATCCGCGCTGTCTCGGCCGCGTCGATGCCCTGCCCTGGCTCGCCCAGCAGACACGCTTGACGTTTGCGCACATCGGGATGGACGACCCGCTGTCTTTCGCAGCCTGGCAGGCGCGCGGCGGCGGTGCTGCGCTGCGGGCCGCGCGCGCCCAATCGCCCACCGACACGATTACCCAGTTGCAGACATCCGGCCTGCGCGGCCGCGGCGGCGCAGCGTTTCCCGCAAGCATCAAATGGCAGACGGTGCGCGACACACCCGCGTCACAGAAGTACATCGTGTGCAATGCGGACGAAGGCGATTCCGGTACGTTTGCCGATCGCCTGCTGATGGAGTGCGACCCGTTCCAACTCATCGAAGGCATGGCCGTCGCAGGCCTCGTGGTCGGGGCAAGCAAAGGCTACGTGTACGTGCGCTCGGAGTATCCGCGCGCCATTGAAGTGATGCGCGCGGCGCTGCGCATCGCTGAACATGAAGGCCTGGTCCATCCGGATACGCGCAGCACGACAGGTACACAGACAGGCCAATTCAGTGAAGAGAAGTTCAGCATCGAACTGCGCGTAGGCGCGGGTGCGTATGTGTGTGGCGAAGAAACCGCCCTGCTCGAGAGTATCGAGGGCAAACGCGGTGTAGTGCGCAGAAAGCCGCCCGTGCCCGCGGTCGCAGGGCTGTTCGGCCAACCCACGCTGGTGCACAACGTACTTACGCTCGCTGCGGTCACACAGATTCTTGCGCAGGGCGCCGCGCACTACGCCGCGCACGGCTGCGGTCGCTCGCGCGGCACCATGCCGTTCCAACTCGGCGGCGTGTTTGCCACGGGCGGGTTGGTCGAAGTGCCGTTTGGCCTGCCCCTGCGCGAACTTGTCAGCCGTTTTGGCGGTGGCAGCGACAGCGGCCATCCGCTGGCAGCGCTGCAGATCGGTGGGCCATTGGGCGCATACCTGCCGCCAGGCACCTGGGACGTGCCACTGGACTACGAGGCATTCGCCGCGATCGGCGCCATGCTCGGCCATGGCGGCGTGGTGGCCTTCGACAACCGCGTGAACATGGCCGCACAGGCAGAGTTCGCCATGCGTTTCTGCGCATTGGAGTCGTGCGGCAAGTGCACGCCCTGCCGGATTGGCTCAACGCGTGGCGCGGAGCTCATTCAAAGCATGCGCACGCGGCCGCAGGCTGCGCAGCGCGTGCTGCTGGATGATCTCCTGGAAACGATGGAACTCGGCTCGCTGTGCGCGCTTGGCGGTCTGACGCCCATGCCCGTGCGCAGCATCCTGACAAACTTCCCAGACGCCTTCGATCCAATTCTGCAGCGCCCCGATACGAGTGCATCGACATGCTGAACCACTGGCAGCCGCAAGCGGACTTCGGCACTCCGGCTGCGCCGAATGCACACACAGATCAGGACGCCCACACGACTGCATCGGGCAACACGGTGCAGCTGCGCATCGATGACCATGCGCTGCAGGTCCCGGAAGGCACCTCGATCATGCGTGCGGCATTGCTCGCCGGCATCGCAATTCCAAAACTCTGCGCCACCGATCAGCTGCAGGCGTTCGGCTCGTGCCGCGTCTGCCTCGTCGAGGTCGAGGGCCGCAAAGGTCTGCCTGCGGCCTGCACCACGCCGGTTGCACAAGACATGGTGGTGCACACGCAGTCGGCGCAGATCGCGCGCGTGCGCCGCAATGTGGTGGAGCTGTACATCTCCGACCATCCGCTCGACTGTCTGACCTGCTCGGCCAATGGCGATTGCGAGTTGCAGGATGTTGCAGCTGCAGTGGGCTTGCGCGCCGTGCGTTATGGCGCAGCCGAGACCGCGCCAGCGACCTTGCCCGCCAACCATCTGGATCTGGCCCAGGACAACAGCAACCCCTACTTCAACTTCGAGCCGTCGAAGTGCATTGCCTGCTCGCGCTGCGTGCGCGCCTGCGACGAGCTTCAGGGCACGTTTGCACTGACGCTGATGGGCCGCGGCTTCAACACACGCGTCAGCGCCGGCATGGATGAGCGCGTGTTCGACTCCGAGTGCGTGTCGTGTGGGGCTTGCGTTGCTGCTTGCCCCACAGCGTCGTTGAACGAACACGCCATCATCAACCTGGGACGACCTGATCGTGTGGTGAACACCACCTGCGCCTACTGCGGCGTGGGCTGTTCGTTCCGTGCGGAACTGCAGGGCGACACGGTGGTGCGCATGGTCCCGGACAAGCAGGGCGGCGCCAATGCGGGCCACGCCTGCGTCAAAGGGCGCTTCGCGTTCGGCTACGCCACGCATCCTGACCGCGTGCTGCAGCCGATGGTGCGCGAACGCATTCAGGACGCCTGGCGCACTGTGTCGTGGGATGAGGCCATCGCGTTCGCCGCGCTTCGACTGCGCGCCATCCAGGCCGCGCACGGGCGCATGTCCATCGGCGGCATCTCGTCGTCGCGCTGCACCAACGAAGAAGTGTTTGTGGTGCAGAAGATGGTGCGCACTGCGTTCGCCAACAACAACATCGATACCTGTGCACGGGTCTGCCACTCGCCCACCGGCTATGGTCTGAAGCAGACCTTCGGCACCTCTGCCGGCACACAGGACTTCAAGTCGGTCGAGCATGCCGACGTGCTGCTGGTGATCGGCGCCAACCCCACGGATGCGCACCCGGTCTTTGCATCGCGCATGAAGCAGCGCCTGCGTGCAGGCACCAAGCTCATCGTCATCGACCCGCGCAAGATCGATCTGGTGCGCAGCCCGCATGTGCAGGCCAGCTACCACCTGCCGGTGCGGCCCGGCACCAACGTAGCGGTCATCAACGCGCTGGCGCATGTGGTGGTCACCGAGCAACTGGTCGACGAAGCGTTTGTCGCTGAGCGCTGCGACGGCGAGAGTTTTCGCCGTTGGCGCGCCTTCATTGCCGATCCGGCGCATGCGCCGGAAGCGGTCGAAAACATCACCGGCGTTGCTGCGGATGCGTTGCGCGCTGCGGCGCGGCTGTATGCCACCGGCGGCAATGCGGCGATCTACTACGGTCTGGGTGTGACCGAGCACAGCCAGGGCAGCACCATGGTGATGGGCATGGCCAATCTTGCGATGGCCACCGGCAACATTGGTCGCGAAGGCGTCGGCGTGAATCCGCTGCGTGGGCAGAACAACGTGCAGGGCGCATGCGACATGGGTTCGTTTCCGCATGAACTCTCAGGCTATCGCCATGTGTCCGATAACGACACACGCAAACAGTTCGATTCGGCCTGGGGCGTGACAATCGATCCGGAGCCGGGCTACCGCATTCCCAACATGCTGGCAGAGGCGATCGGCGGCAGCTTTCGCGGGCTGTATGTACAGGGCGAGGACATCGCGCAGTCCGACCCGGACACGCAGCATGTGCATGCGGCCCTGGCGAATCTGGACTGCCTCATCGTGCAGGATCTGTTTCTGAACGAAACAGCGAAGTTCGCCCACGTGTTTCTGCCCGGCACATCGTTCCTGGAGAAGGACGGCACGTTTACCAACGCAGAGCGGCGCATCAATCGCGTGCGGCCGGTCACTGCGCCGCGTACACAGCTGGATGAGTGGCAGGTTGTATGCCGGCTTGCAACGGCGCTGGGCTACCCCATGCACTACGAATCCGCCGCGCAGATCATGGAAGAAATTTCAGCGCTAACACCCACCTTCGCAGGCGTGTCGTTCGCCAAGCTCGATCGCCTGGGCAGCCTGCAGTGGCCGTGCTACGACGACGCATCCACCGGCACCCGCACTCTGCATGTCGATGGGTTCGTGCGCGGCAAAGGCTGGTTCGCGTTGACCGACTACGTGCCGACCGACGAACGCAGCACGCGCGCATACCCGCTGATCCTGACCACCGGACGCATCCTCAGCCAGTACAACGTCGGACAACAGACACGGCGAACCCAGAATCAGCGCTGGCATGAGCAGGACATTCTCGAACTGCACGCAACCGATGCCGAACTGCGCGGCATACGCACCGGTGACACCGTGCTGGTCACCAGCCGCAAAGGCGCGACGACATTGACTGCGGAGGTCTCAGCGCGCGTGCCGCCCGGCGTGGTGCACACAACGTTTCATCACCCGGAGTCGGGCGCCAATATCATCACCACGGAGTACTCGGACTGGGCGACCGATTGCCCGGAGTACAAAGTCACCGCCGTGCAGGTACTGCCAACCAATGAAGTGGTCTCTGGCCAGGCACGTGCGCCCGCCAACACAGCAACGACAGCACATGACCGACGCGCCAAGACTGCCACCTGAGCCGCGCCTGCAGTGGCCTTCCGCCAGCACCCGCGCCGTGCATATCGGGCCTGCGCCCGCGCAGCACGCTCATTGGCAGATTGCCGTCGAAGTGCCTGTGGAGATCAACGTCAATGGTGTGCCGTTCGCGGTGATGCTCGCCACGCCCAATGATCTGGTCGATCTGGCGCTTGGCTTTGCCCACACTGAGCATCTGCTGCATGACATGCATGACACACATGCCGCGATGACCGATGGTCGGATTGCCGTGCACGCACACCAGCAACTGGACGGCATCGTGCTGAACATCGTGGTCGCGCCCGAACAGGTCAACGAAGCTGCGCGCGCGGCACGTCATCTGGAAGGCAGAACAGGCTGTGGGTTGTGCGGCATTGAGTCGCTGGCTGCGCTGCGCGCACGCCCGCGGGCTTCTTCCACGGCCTGCACGACGCAGGAAGGCACAGCGATTACCGACACCGCCATCCTGCGTGCCTTTGCAGCACTGGCCGACCAGCAGCCATTGAACCGCAGCACACGTTCCGTTCACGCAGCTGCCTGGTGCAACAGTGACGGCACGCTTGAGACCGTGCGTGAAGATGTCGGCCGGCACAATGCACTCGACAAGCTGGTCGGCGCACGTCGCAGCAGCGGCGCAGCAGACGCGCCCGGCTTCATCATCATCACCAGCCGGCTGAGCTACGAACTGGTCTACAAGGCACACGCCCTCGGCGCCCGATGTCTTGCCGCAGTCTCTGCACCCACGTCCATGGCATTGGACACCGCCGCCGCCTTGCGTCTGCCACTTGTTTGCCTTGCGACGGGGCCGAATGCCACACCGGCGCTGGCCCATTTCCCGACCGAAGCAATGGCGGCCGCGCGCCCGTTGCAGCCACACACACCGGAATGAACAGCACAGCGCTTGCGCACATGGCCAACCAGATCGGCCTCTACTATCAAGCCTATGGCACTGCTGAAGCGGTTGCTGGCATCCAGGCGCACATACAGCGCTTCTGGCACCCTGAACTGCGCGCGCAGCTCATCGCTCTGGCCGAGCGCGAAGAAGACGGCGCCCTGCTGCACACCGTGCGAACTGCGGCCCAGCGTTTGCCGCGGTCGAGCCCGTGAGCACGGACATCACTGGCATCGTGCTCTGTGGCGGCGCCGGCCGACGGATGGGCGGTCGCGACAAACCACTTGAGCTCCTGCAAGGGCGGCCGCTGATCGATCACGTACACGAACGATTGCGCACGCAGGTGTCGCGCATTGTCATCAGCTGCAATCGTAATCATCACCGCTATGCCGCCTGGACAACGCGTTGCGTGCACGATGCGCTACCTGGGCTCGGACCGCTCGGCGGCATTGTCAGCGCGTTGGCGCAGGTGCACACACCCTGGGCATTCATCTGCCCGGGCGATGCGCCGCATCTGCATGTCGGGCTGGTCGCGCGACTGGCCGCGGCCTGCACGCAGGCGCAGCCGCGGAAGCCTGTCAGCCTGTGCGTTGCCGTAGCGCACGACGGCCTGCAACTGCAGCCATTGTTCATGCTTGTGCCGGTCGCAGCGATTGCGTCGATGCAGGCCTACCTGACGCGCGGCGAACGCAGTGTGCATGGCTGGCTGGCGCTGCAGCACACGGTAACCGTGCCCTGCGCCGATATCGAAGGCAGCTTTGCCAATGCCAACTCGCCCGCTGATTTGAGTGCGCTGCAATCGTTTTCGCGTCCGCAAGGCGCAGCCTAGTCCGGCAGGAAGAAACCCACGGGCGGCCCACCATCGCGTTCCGAGCGCGCAGTGGCCGTGCGCACCTGTTGCGTGGACGCACGCAGCAGCGCCCGTGCAGCTGTCGATAACGAGCTCGCACTCAGTCCACGCCAGCGCGCATCATCGGGGGTGATCGCGGTCGCATTGAACAACTGCCTGCCGAGCTGCCGCATCAGCCAGTACGCCGCGTGACGACGCGGCTCGCCGCGCCCCGCGATTGCGATCGCCAACTGCCCCTGCAACCACGCCTGCGCGTAACTGTTGGTTGTACTGCGCGCAAGCACGGCCAGGTTTGCGCGGTATTCCAGTTCAGCCGGCTCCAGCGTTGGCAATTGCACCGCATCCCATTGCTGCTGGCCGTAGTACCCGAGCTGACCCGCGCGAAACGCATCACTATCGACGTCCACGCCGCCTGGGCCATCCGCGACAACGTGCAGTTCACCCGGACTCGCCCACGCCTGGTCAGATTCGACATCGCAGGTTGCCCAGGCCAACCAGCCACGCAGTGCGGCATCCTTCATCAGCGTCACACGCACGTCCACGTTGCCGTCGGGCAACGGCACGGCATAACTGCGCACTTCATCACTGCGCCACAGCACAAGGTCGATGAGCCCGCGGCGCTCGCCGATGAATGCGTGCAGGCTGCCTGCGGCATCGCCGAGCTCCGGCGCGCCGGAGCTCGGCGCGCTGTCCAGCGTATCCGCCAACGCGCTACGCAACCGCATTGCATTCACGGTCGGGTCAGGCGTCTGAAACACATTGGGTTGGCGGCCCACCACGGTGGCGCTGACGGCTTGCAGCAGATCGTTCTCGGCCTGATCGGGGCCCTGCTCCTGCAGCAGCAGACCGCGCCAGTACGATTCAAATGCATCCAGCAACGCAAGCGATGTGGGCGGCAACGCGCCCAGACCATTGCCTGCAGCTTGCATTGCATCCGTAGGCATTGCGTCCGCTGGCGCTGCGTCCGGATCGAGTCGCCCGCGCACACAGCTGGCCAGTGCAACGGGCATGCCTGCATCACGCCCACCCGACTCACGCAGCGCTGAGAGCACGCTGCGCATATCGCCCTGCAAGGCGGCAGCACGCAGCCCCGCAGTACCCGGCTGATTGCGGCCACCGCCAGTCGTGCAGCCGCACACCACCAGCAGCAACGCGAGCAGCAGCGCGTGCCGCGCGAGGCCAGTAGCCGCAGCGCGGGCTTGCACCGATGCGGCCTTCAAACGCACATTGCACCTATCGCCCGATTCAGCATCCGATTCCGCACCCGCTGCAGTTCAACACCCGAAGCTCGACACCCACGACAAGAGGAACCCGCCCATGATGACCGGAGAACAGTACAGACAATCCCTGAACGATGGCCGCGAAACCTACTTCGAGGGCAAGCTCGTGCCCGACATCAACGCGCATCCGTTGCTGCGCATGACGGTCGACTCGGCGGCCAAGGGCTACGACCGCTTCTACGACCCGACGCCCGGCGCGGTCGGCGCGTTCATGAAGGTGCCCAAAGACGCACACCAGCTGCGCGAGCAGGTGGACCTGCACGAGTCGGTCGATCTGCTGACGCATGTCACCTACGCATCGATCATGACGCTGCTGACGGCTGCCGATCGCATTGAATCCGAGCTGCCTGATAACGCGGCGCGCATCCGCGCCTGGGTGAAGGATGCGCAACAACGCGATGTGCGCATCACCCAGTGCATTACCGACGCCAAAGGCGATCGCTCACGCCGCCCGAGCGAACAGGACGACCCGGATGCCTACGTGCGTGTGGTTGAGACACGCGCAGATGGCGTGGTGATCCGCGGTGCCAAGCTGCACATTTCTGCAGCGTCGATGGGCCACGAGCTCATGACCATTCCCACCAAGTCGATGAAGAAGGGCGAAGACCACTATTCCATCGCCGCCATGATTCCGGTGAATGCACCGGGCGTGAAGATCATCAACACCACCTATGCCAGCCGACATGAAGACGTGCGCGACTTCCCCATATCAGGCACCGCGCATACACCAGAAGGCTTCGTGATCTTCGACGATGTGTTCGTGCCCAACGAACGCGTATTCCTGCACGGGCAGCCACACCTGGCTGGCCTGTTTGCGCACTCACTTGGACTGTGGGAGCGCCTCGGCGGCCTGTCGGCCATGGTCGGTTCCTACGATCGGCTTGTGGGTTTCGCACAGCTGATTTCCGAGGCCAATGGTCTGGAGAAGGTTGGCCATATCAAGGAAAAGATTTCGGAGATGATGATCAACGCAACGCTCATCCGCGCCACGCTGGAAGCCGCGATTGAGAAATGCAGCATCACCTCCGACGACGCCGCGTTTCCCAACGAGCTGTACACCAACGTGGGCAAGTATCACGGCGCCGCCAACTACAGCCTGATGGTGCGCCACCTGCACGATATCGCGGGCGGCGCCGTGCTCACGGCGCCCTCCATGGCCGACCTCGAGAACAGCAGCGTGGGTCACCTTGCACGCAAGTACATGAGCACGCGGCAATCCGTGGACGGTGTGTATCGCTCGAAACTGTTTCATGCCATTCGCGACATGACCGCCGATGCGCTCGGTGGCTGGCACGCCGTCACCAACATCCAGGCCGGCGGTGGCCTGTATGCGCAACGCATCGTGTCACGCGCGCACTACGACATGGAGCATGCGAAGCGTATGGCGCTTGAGTCGGCGCATATGGGTGAGTGGGCAGAAGCCGCGGGCGTGAAACCCGCCTGAGTGGCGTAAGCGCGCGTTTGTCCCCCTGGAAGGGGACAGACTGCGCGCCGCGCCGGCGGCAGGCTGACTCCTATCTGCAACAGGAGTCTGCTGATGAACACGCTGCCGGCACAAACGGTTTCACCATCCCTATCCATATCCTCCGCCGCACTCATACGTTACGCAGTCCAGCTGACCTGCATTGGTCTGCTTGCGCTCGCCGCAGTCTTCGGCTGCGTTGGCGCAGCGGCGGCGCCTGCAGACGCTGCAAGCGGCGCGTGGAAGATCAACGGCAACGGCTACGTCGGCGACCTGCAGCTCACGCAAGCAACTGACGGCTCGCTGACAGGACAGATCTATGGCGAGCCGGTGCTCGGCTTCTATGCGCCACAGTCGCGCGCCGTGGTACTGGTGCGCGGCGCGCCAGGCGCCGAGTCGCAGGTATTCGTCGGCCAGCTGAGCGCAGATGGTGCCAATTGGAGCGGCCGCTTCTACGCGCTCAGCATGGGCGCCGGTGCGAGCGCACAGAGCAACGCATTCAGCTTCAATGCGCGCCGCACAGCACTTGGACCGCCGGCGGCG
>CAMAVY010000031.1 GCA_945861675.1 Klebsiella pneumoniae
GATCCGAAGCACCTGTCCGATGTGGTCCGCTACGACCGCGCGCGACTCGGTGATATCGCCGGGCTCGATGTGCTGCATCTGCAATGTCACATCGGCACAGACACACTGAGCCTTGCGCGGCTCGGCGCACGTACGGTCACCGGGCTGGACTTCTCGCCCGCCGCGCTAGCCACGGCAACGGAGCTTGCCGAGCGGGCGGGAGCACGCATCGCCTATGTGCAATCAGAGCTCTACAGTGCGCCGGCGGCCTTGCAGGGCACACGTTTCGATCTTGTCTACACCGGTGTAGGCGCCATCAACTGGCTGCCTGACATTCGCGCTTGGGCGCGTGTGGTCGCCGCATGCTTGCGCCCCGGCGGACGGCTGTTCATGCGCGAGGGACATCCGATGATGTACACGCTGGACCAATCCCGCACCGATCAGCAGCTGGTGATCACGCAACCCTACTTCGAGCAAACACAACCGCAGCGTTGGGAAGAATCGCACACCTATACCGAAGGCCCGGCGTTGACCAATCGGGTCAACTTCGAGTGGTCGCATGGCCTCGGTGAGATCGTGCAGGCCGTCATCGATGCCGGCCTGGTCATCGCGCGCCTGGACGAACACACGCAGATGCCCTGGCGTGCATTTCCCTGGATGGTCGCTGACGGCGAAGACTGGGTGCTGGCGAGCGGGCGCGAACGCCTGCCGTTGATGTACACATTGATCGCCACGCAACCCGCCTGAAACGTTCTACGCCCTATCAGCAACTACCCCTATCTGGAATTGCGCATGAGTGAACTACTCGCCGGCCTTCGCGTAATCGATGCGGCATCCTTTCTGGCAGGCCCATGCGCCACCACGATCATGTCGGACTACGGCGCCGACGTAGTCAAGATCGAGCCTCTCACCGGCGATGGGCATCGTCGTTTGTCGGGCAGTCATCCGGTGGACTACACGTGGCAGCTGACCAACCGCAACAAACGCAGCCTGGCGTTGGACTTCACACGCGAACCGGGACGCAGCGTGTTGCTGCGCTTGCTCGATGGCGCCGATGTGGTGCTGTTCAACTTACGCGGCGATCAGCTGCAGCGTTACGGCCTGGGCTTCGACACGTTGCAGCGCCGCAATCCGCGCTTGATCGTGGCGCAGATCACAGGCTACGGACTTGAAGGTGCTGAGTCTGCACGCCGCGCGTTCGATACCACCGGCTGGTACGCGCGTTCCGGCATTCTGGACATGATGCGCGACAAGGATCGCCCGCCAGCGCCGCCCGCAGGCGGTGTCGGCGATCACGCCACGGCCATGACGCTGTTCGGCGGCATCATGCTGGCGTTGTATCGAAGACAGCAGACCGGCACCGGCAGCATGGTGACGACGTCGCTGGCTGCCACCGGCGCCTGGGCCAACGGTCTGCAGGTGCAAGGCATGTTGGCGGGGTTCGATGCCACCGAGCGGCGCGACCAGGAAGGCTGGAGCAATCCGTTCAGCAACGTGTATCGCACGGCGGACGCCCGCCACATCATGCTGGCGCTGGCATCGCCCGATCAGGAGTGGCCGCGGCTTGCCACCGCGCTCGGGCACTCGGAGTGGTCATCGGACCCACGATTCACCGACATGCGCTCGGCGCTCAAACACCGCCACGCATTGCGAGCACTGATTGCCGACGCATTCGCGACACTCGACGTCGCGGCCGCGGATGCAACATTGAAGGCCAACGACCTGACCTTCAGCGTGATCGCGCGCCTCGACGAAGTAGTTGCCGACCCTCAACTGATCGCCAACGGATTGATTGTGGCGACGGATTCCGCCGAGCCCGGCTACGAGCGCACGCTGGCTACGCCCTTCAACCTACACGGTTCACCGCAACGCACGCCAACGCGGGCGCCGCGGATCGGCGAGCACAGCCGCGCGATCCTAGCGCAAGCGGGATTTAACGATCAGGAGATCGACGCGCTGATTGAACAGGGCGCCGTGAAGGCGAGCAGTGAAGGCCAGCAGTGAACGCTAGTAGTCCAACCGACCCAGCAGATCTGCAAAGGGCGACATGATGTTCTTTCGAAACGCAGGGCGCGCCGCCAGCCGCGCATACCACGCCATTACATTCGCCTGCTGCACCACCGGCACGCCCATTTCGAAATAGCGATACAGCGCGGTGCCCGCCGCAATGTCGGCAAGGCTGCAGACATCGCCGGCAAGATACGGGCGCTGCCCCAGCTCACGCTCAAGCAACCCGAAGTGCTCGTCACAAGCCACGACTGACAGCGCAATCTTCTGTGCCTGACGTTGCGCTTCCGGGGTGCGATAGAACAACCAGAACAGACGCATGAAGTCTGGTTGCAGCGTGGCCAGCGACCAGTCCATCCAGGCATCGATACGCACGCGTTCAGCAGGTTGCTCGGGCCACCACTGCGCGGCGGGATCGCTGACACCAGCGCCACGCGCATAGCGCGCGGCGAGATAGCGCAGGATGGCGTGCGACTCCCACACGGCAAGTTCGCCATCCTGCAGCACCGGCACACGCCCGTGTGGGTTCATCGCCAGGAACTCAGGCGAGTTCAAGCCGCCCCACGCACCGCCTGCATCGCGATGGCGGTACTCAAGCCCGAGTTCGTCGAGCAGCCACAGCACCTTCTGCACATTGAATGCATTGCGCCGGCCCCAGATCGTCAGCTCTGACATGTGCACCTCATCAGGTCAGCACCGGGTTGCCGCTAAACCACCCCATCCGCCAACAACTGCGCAATCTCAGCATCGCTGTACCCCATGGCGCTGAGAATCTCGATGCTGTGCTCGCCCAACTCAGGCGACCTGCGCACACCAACGCGCGGCATGCCATCGATAAACACCGGCGAATTCACAACACGATCAACACCCACATTCTCCACAGGCGTCGTAAAGATATCGTTCAGCGCGATCTGTGGATCTGTCAGCAGATCGTCCAGCGTTTCCACCAGCTGTGCCGGCACCGCGGCGGCCGCGAAGATCGCAGTCCACTCCTTCGCCGTCTTCGCTGCAGCAATCGGCTCCAGCAGTGGAATCAGGATCTTTCCGTGTTCCATGCGTGCTTCGGGCGTTGCGAAGCGCGGATCGGCAAGCAGCTCGCCCGCGCCCATGGCGCGCAGCAACGCTTGGATCTCCTCCGGTGTGCGAACCATCGCGAACTGCAGGTAGCGGTTGTCTTTCGTCAGCAGCAACGAACTGGTGACCGCAGCGCGCTCGGGATTGCGGTACGGCGTGAAGTCGGCGCCGCAGATCTTGGCCTGCGCGAGGCACGCAATGGACCACACACCATTGGCCAGCAACGACGTGTGCACGTGGCTGCCCTTGCCCGTGCGCTCGCGCCGCAGTAACGCTGTCACCACGGCCGCGTACAACGAAACTGCAGTGGGGTGGTCGCCCTGCCCCGGCAACGCCTGCGATGGCTTGGCGCCATGCGAGCGCACCATGTCCATCAACCCCGAGCGCGACCAGTAACCCACCAGGTCGAAGCCCTCTTTGCCGCGGTCCGGTCCAGTCTCGCCGTAGGCCGTCAGCGATGCATAGATCAAGCGCGGATTCAGCGTTTTCAATTGCTCGTAGTTCAACCCAAGCCGATCGCGCAGCGGAAACGGATGGTTGGTGATGTACACATCACATTCCGCGACCATGCGCTTGAGCACCGCAAGCCCGCGCTCGTCCTTCAGGTTCAGCGTAAGTGAACGTTTGTTCCGACCATCCATGATCCAGGTGTAGTTGTGCACGCTGTCTGGCGTGCCCGGCATGAAGGCGTAGTGCCGATAGGCGTCGCCCACTTCCGGCATTTCGATCTTTGTGACCTCAGCACCAAAGTCCGCCAGCATGATCGCGGCCACCGGCGCGGCAATCCAGGTGCTGACATCCAATACCTTCAAGCCCTTGAACAGCAGCTCTTCTTCATTTGCCTCGGACATCGAACTCCCCCGACAGATTTCCAACCAGACGATCACCGAACCCGCTGCGCCCTCAGAGCCGATACACCTTCGCTGCGGTGTCGTGAAACAGCCAGGCCTTTTCGCTTGTCGTGAAGCCCTCTGCCAGCCGCTTGAAGCTGTTCCACAACACGGTGTACGAGCACGACACCTTGTCGACAGGGAAATTGCTTTCGAACATGCAGCGCTGCGGCCCGAAGCGTTCGATGGTGTGCAGGTAGTAGCGCTGCGTGGCAGCGGCGAGTTCCGCCGATGTGGGCGGCATCGCGCGCTTGTGCCATTCGAAGCCATTCACCGGCATGTTGATGCCGCCGATCTTCACCACCACGTTCGGACAGGTGGCAAGCTCATCGATGGCCCGGCGCCAGTCTGCAAACACCTCATCGGCCTGGCCGGCATACGGCCCGATGCCAAGCGGACCGCCGAAGTGATCAAGAATGATGGTGGTCTCGGGAAACGCCCGCGCAAGGCTCGTGAGATCCCGAATCTGCGGGTGAAACAGCCAGGCATCGAACGACAGACCCAATGGCGCGAGCTGTGCGAAGCCCGCGCGGAACGTTGCGTCGTTCATCAGCCCTTCGGTGGGCCGCGTATGTGCATTGCGAATATCCGAGCTGGCGTTCCAGCTGGTCGCATGCCGGATGCCGCGAAAGCGATTCGGCGCTGCCGCGATGTGCGCTTCGAGGACCGGACGAACCGCAGCGCCCAGGCACAGATCGGCCAGCGACACGATGCCCGCGCAGGCGCGAATGGGCCCGTAACGGCCACTCGCACTCATTGCCGCGGTGCCTTGCACGAATTCGGTTTCGCCCACGCAGCGCAGCGCTTCCGGTCCGTCCGCGCGATACATCGAGGCGCATTCGACAAACACCGTGCTGCGCACGTTGTGTTGTGCGCCGGCGGCATCGCCTGCGCCTGTGTCTGCCAGCAGTTCATCCAGCAGGTAGCGGCTGCCGGGATGATCCCAGAGGTGATGGTGTGGATCGCAGATCGGCAGCGCGGGATCGATGACGTCTTCGCGCACCTGATCCAGCCAGTTCGGTGTAATGGGCATTCGGTTCTCCTCTCAGCAGCAACGCGTATCCGGAAACAAAACCACCGCTCAGCGACGCTGCCACCGATCGCGGTGCATCACTTCCGACACAGGCTTCCGACGCACCGGCCCGAACGGCACCGCAGGCCAACCCACCGGGATCATGGCCGCCAGCTGCACCTCGTCAGGTACACCCAGCACGCTGCGCACTTCGGCTTCCGCCGCCATATGAAAGGTGGTGAACGTGGTGCCAAGGCCCAACGCACGCGCTGCGAGCACCAGATTCTGAGCGGCGGGGTACAACGCGGACCAGACAAACGACAATTGCGGCGCCTGCGGTGGATACACCGGCGCGCCACACACGAAGATGATGGCGGGCACCTCGTGCAGATGCGTCGCCAGGTGCACGGCGCCCTCCAGCATCCGACGTTCAGAGGCGTGCGCGGCTGGCGGCATGCTGTCGCGCACATTGCGCATGCGCGCGCCGATCAGCTCGCCCAGTTGCGCCTTAACCGCGCTGTCGGTCACGACAATGAACTCCCAGCCCTGACTGTTGCCCGGGCTGGGCGCGCGGGTGGCGGCCCAGATCAGCCGCTCGAGCAGCGCGTCGCTCACGGGTTCGCTGGTAAATCTACGGATTGCCCGGGCCGTGCCCATCGCTTCAAGTACGTCCATCCCTTCATCTCCGTCACGTGGCGCAATTGCCCGCTGCTGAGGCTGACCTACATGGATGCGCGACTCAACCACGAACCAAGTCTTCGGCAGCATCGACGGCCGCTCATTCCGCACTGCCCTCGGATGCCGGGATGGCGCCAAGCCGGGCACACTGCTGCACGGCAGCGACGCTGCGGACCGGCAACGCGTGGAGGCAATCATGCTCGATCCACGCTCGGACCACGCGCTGTCGCAGCAGGTCGTTCTCCGCCCAACGCTCTGCGCGCTGCAGCAGTAGTGCGGCGCGCGCCAGATCGCCTTGACGCATCGCGGCACGTCCGACCTGCAGCACAAGGCCCGACGACCAGGGCAGCGCCGCCGATGCCTGCGCGAGATGCGCCTCCGCGGCGGCAGGATCGCGCCCTGCGTCCAACAGCACCGCGCCCAGCGCCGAATGCGTTTCGATGCGTGCGGGTTCGCTGCGCAGTATCTGTTCGTACAACGCGATCGCCTGCGCCTGCAGCTCGGCGCAATTCGGCGGTGGCGCATCGCTGTCGCACCACTCGTACAACATGTCGGCCAGTTCCTGCGCCAGCAATGTGTCGTCGGGCCGGCGCGCCAGTACGGCGCGCGCGCGCGGCACACCTGCCACGAAATCCTTCTCGAACTGATCCGACACGGCCAACCCCATGTCGGCAAACACATCGCCCGGTCGCTGTTGCAACGCATGCGCAAACAACCTGCGCGCAAGTTCGGGATTGCCGGCAACGGCAACATAGCCAAGCCGGTAAGCACTCTCGTAGCGATCCAATGGTCGCGATTGAATCTGCACATCATCGTTACCGGCGAACCGCTCGATGGGCACGCTGTGCAACGGCGTGCCGCGCACGTTGTCCGCATAGCGACGCAGCCGATCCGCCAACGCGTTCAGGTTCACGCCAAACGCGAGTCGCGCCGCCGAACGCACATCCTCGCCGCGCGACACGCGCTGCAGATAGTCGTCGATGGCGCGATGGCGCTGCCCGGGACCGTCCCAGCGTTGTCCATACAACCAATGCACCAGCACCCAGGACAACGCATAGAAGTCCGACACCCGCGCGCTGTGCATTGCGCCAAGATTGTTGATGCTCAGCACCTGGGCCAGGGCAATCGAATATTCGCTGCGTGCGCGCAGATGCTTCAGCCGCGCGGCATTCGGCACGCCGAAGCGAACAACACCCTGATGCACGCGCAATGTCGCAAGAAACTCTGCCATCCCCTCGTCATACCAGCGCGGCAGGTCCAACTGCGCTGGCGTGACCGTGCCCGAGCCCGAGCGCATCAGCAGATGCACATACTCATGCAGCATCGGACTGCCGCCGGGATCGTCCAGCAGTGCACCGGTGGCCACGAGATAACTTGCGCGCGGCGATGGCCGCATGAAGCCCAGCAACGTCCGGTCACCGGCCAGCTGGCGCACGGACTCGTCATCGCGGCACAGCCAGAACTCTACGGGGATGGGTGACGGCCGATGATCCAACTGCACAAGCTGACGAACCACACGCGCGAAACGCTCGATGTCGCGAACGCTGCGCAGCGCGTCGTCGGGGTCGAGATCGGAGTAGACGCGGAAGTTCGGCGTGCTGTACTCGACCCATGCATGACGCAGCAACGCGGGCGACGTCGCGGCTTCCGCGCTCGTCGGTGCAGGGTCTTCGTTCGCGCATGCGGGGAGGCCGCTCAACGCAAGGCTGAGCGCAAGCACGAGCAGCCGCAGCGCACGCACCGGCGTCATGAGCGAACGCGATTCATCTGAACCCGCGACTCACGACGGCAGTCGCCACACCAGCACATCCTCCGGGCCATCGACCTCGTCGATGTGCTCGCCCACCTTCATGAATCCCAATTTCGCAGCCAGCTGTTGCGACGGCAGATTGTTGGGTGAGATCGACGCCACGACCTGCGTTACACCATGCGCGAGTGTGGCCCAACGAGCCATGCCTCGCACAGCCTCCTCCGCATAGCCGCGACGACGATCTGCCGCGAACACGGTGTAACCCACTTCGATGCCGCGGCCGACCATCGGCTGCAGGTATTCCGGGTCAGGCGCTGAGTGAAAGCCAATGTGCCCCACCATTCGATCGGTGTCACGCAGCAGCATTGCGCGCGGCGCAAACGCGGCATAGTCGGGTTCTTCGCGCAGTTGCTGCCAGCGCCGGGCTATGAATTCCACGCGCTCGAACCACTCCAGTGGCAGCGCCGTGCCGAGCAGCTCGGCCCCCTCACTCACGCGACCGCGCAGGCAGGCGTCCAGGAACGCATGGTTCATCAGACGCAAGCGCAGACGCGGCGTGTCGATGTCGGCGAATTCGCCTGCCGAGTTCACGTGGGCGCGCTGTTCGCTGCGGCGCCGACGCGCGCTGCGCCCGATGCGCCAATTGCACGAGGCAGCAGAATGTCGACCGTGCAACCCTGACCGGGCGCGCTGTGCAGCGTCACCGTGCCGCCGCTCTGCATCACGAAGCCATACACCGACGCCAGCCCCAGCCCGGATCCCTGGCCCACCGGCTTGGTGGTAAAGAACGGCTCGAACGCGCGCTCGCTGGTCTGCGCATCCATGCCTTCGCCGTCGTCGATTACCTGCAGACGCACCGTCGCATCCGGCCCATCCTCGGTGCGGAACACAAGCCGCCCGCCAGACGGCATTGCGTCGCGCGAATTCAGTGACAGGTTGAGCAGCACCTGTTCCAACTGTTGACGATCGACCCTGACGCGGCTGTCGATGCTGTGCAGTTCGGTCTGCAGTGCCACGTTGCTCGGCAGCACCTGCTTCAGTACCACGGCACTTGCCGCCACGATTTCATTCAGCTGCATGGCCTCTGGCAGCAACTGCTGCTTGCGGCTGAATGCCAGCATCTGGCGTGTCAGCTTCGCGGCACGCGCAGCGGCGCTGCTGATATGGTTCGCAGCGTCTTCGACCAATGCCGGTGCCGCAACGGGCATCTGCAGCAGCTGTGCGTAGCCCTGAATGACGGTCAGGATGTTGTTGAAGTCGTGCGCGACGCCACCGGCAAGCTTGCCAACGGCCTCGAGTTTCTGCGCCTCGCGCAGCTCTGCCTCACGTGCTTTCAACGCGGCCTCGGCCTGCTTCAGCTCTGTGATGTCGACGTGCACGACAACAACGGAGCCGGCCTCGGTTCGGCGCGCAATGCTGCGCAGCCAACGACCATTGGCCAGTTCGGCAACCAGTGTACGGTCGGGATGGTCGGCCAGTGCAAGCAGGCTGCGTTCATAGTCCAGCGCGCCGCTCGCGCGCGGCAGATTGCTGCCCGCAGACATCCCGATCAACTGCACATGCGTCATGCCGGCCAGTACAGCGTCCTGCGGCAGTGACAGGTAGCGCACCAGGTTGTCGTTCCACAACTGCAGCTTGCCGCCCGCATCAAACAGTGCAAACGCCTCGGTGGTGCGCGAGATGTCCAGCCAGGCGTGTTGGGCACCACGCAGTTCCTCGAGCAATTGCAGGCTGCGTTCACGGCTGCGCAGTTCCGCACGCACCATCGTGTAGACGATGCGCGACGCCACCACCATGGCCGACGTCATCACCAGCGACAGCGCTGCAAGGCCGAGGTACTCGACCTGCTGCTGCATGGCGAAATAAGCAGTGAATGGCAGCAGCGCGCACAGCACGTAGGCAATGGCTGCGCTCGGCATTGCCGCCAGCGTCGTCGAAGCACCGCCGGCCATGGCGGCAATCACGATCATGATCGCCATCTGCTGCACCGGTGGCACGACCGGCAGGAACAACGCGGTACTGCCCCAGGCCAGCCCGGCAGTGACACCGGAGAACAACGCGCGGCGGCGCGAACGCGCCATGTCGCGCGGCGGTTGCACACCTGGCAGGCGCACGCGACTGCGTTGTCTGCGCACGCTCGCAAAGTGTCGCCACACAGCAAACCAACCGACCGCCTGATGCGCAGCAACCCACGCCAGCAGACCCAGCGTCGGTGCGACGGGCCAGAGGATGACTGCAAGCAACACCGAGACAGACAGCGTGACGGCGGCATTCAGCGGCGTCTGGCGCGCAAAGCTTGCGACCTGCGCGTCGTCCACGACCTGAGGCGCGGGGTCGCGCCGCGGCGAAGACACGCGACCGTCGGCGCCAATGCCTCGCACTACGGCGTCTGCATCGAGACTCATGGGCTCGGCTGCTCGCGCAGCACACGGACCGCCAGCCCGACGACCAGCAGGACACCCACCAGCAGCACGCCCCACAGCAACAGCTTGCGCCAATCGGTGGGCGCTGCCGCAGTACGGCGCTGCGCACCGCCCAGCGCATGTACGCGCCCAACCTGGGCCGTTGGCACCGCAGCATCGGCGCCCGCCGCCTGCATTTCACGCATGAGATTGGCCAACGGCGCAGGCGCCGGCGCGACCTGATTGCTGCCAAACGCTACGACATGCGCGGCATTGCCACGCCGGAGGAACCACAGCTCGGCAGGCGTCCACAGCGCCTGCAGCCGCGCGGAAGCCGGCAGCGGCAACGCTTTCTGCATGGCCTCTAGACGGACATAGCGGCAGGTCGCGGTGGCGAAGCGCAATGCTTCACTGCGCCGCACCACCGTGCCGCTGCTCAGCCGATACAGCCGCGTAACACCGAGCGCCCGCCAGCTCCGCACTGTTTTGCTGACCGGCGCGACGTCTGCATCTGCGCACAGCAGTCGCGCCTCCAGAAAGCTGTTGTCATCGACGAGATCGACCGCGACGCCGACCACCGGCAGGCGTGCACGCAGGTCGAATACGAGGCCATCGCCGTCGACAACGCCCGAAACAAACGCGGTCGTGCGCGGGGCTGGCAAGACCTCCGCGGCGCGCCGACCCTGTACACCGCTCAGCGTCAATTCACCGCCCTGTGACGTCAACGTCAAACGCAAGTACCGCGCCTCATGGTCCGGCAACTCGACGCGCAGCTGTTCCAGGCTGCGGCCCGCGTGCAGCAGGCGGGTCACCGGCGCCGCAGTCACGAGCGGACTGAACTGCAGCGACGCATCGCCGCGCTCGATCTGCACGGTGCCCACGACATCGGCTGTGCCGCCAAGGATCAGCTGCAGCTCGCGCAGAGGCGGCTGCGGCTGTGCGTTACCTGCGTGTTTCGACACGTCGATCAGGTACGCCTTCACGGCAGCGCCACGCGCTTGTTCGCCGCCCTGCACCGACACCACAGCACCGGATGTGTCCACGCGGACATTCAGCGCTGCACCCGACAGCGCGGCTGCCGGCAACGGGAAGATCGGCAGCGGTTCGAAGCCGCTGATCGCAGCCGGCGGGTCGCTGCGCTCGACGATGCTGTAGGGCATCTGTGCGCCCGACGGATCGAACACCCGCAGATCACCCAGATCGCTGCGCACGGCGCCTGCGTAGATCGCCAGCGGCAGCTCTATTCGCTGCACCGGCGCATCGCCAACGGGCACTACGGTGAGCCCCTCAGCGAAATCGCTGGGCGTCAGCACGTCTGCACGCGCTGAAGCGCAAGCAGTCAGCAGCGCAACAAGGCATAACCCACGCCGCAAGGCGGCGTTCCAAACAATGCTCACGCCTGTGGCTCTCCCTTCGGTGGTTGCCCGCGATCGTCTGATGGCGCTCCACCCTCAGGTGGCGCGCCGTCGTCCAGTGGCGCGCCAGCATCCTGATGCGGCGCACGTGCAGCCGGCGGCAACGGTGCCAGATAGCCGATCAGCAACATCAGCCCGCCGACGCCGATGAATGAAACGATGCGCGGCACCGTGCCGATGCCCGGCATGTCCACCAGCAGCAGCTTCAGCACCACTGCCGCCAACAATGCAGCACCGACCAGCCACAGCGTGCGCATGGCGCGCCGAGCTGCGCTGAACATGGCGCCCAGCGCCAGCAGCGTCCACAGCAACGACAGCGTGGTCTGCACCAGCGCGGACGCCCCCATCGCACTGGCGCTGAATTCAACACCCGCGAACACGTGCACGGTGCGTAGTGCCACCTGGTTGATGAAGGCGAACGCGGCCATGCCAACGAGCACAGGTGCATGCTTCGGATACGCAACGCGCATCCAGCGGTATGCCAGCAGCAGCGCAGCCACCTGCGTCAGCTCAAACACATTGGCGATGGGCAGATAGGGCAATGGCGAGGCCAACCCGCGCACGAAACCGAACAGCGCAACCCACGCAAGCAACCACAGCGACAGCAGCCCTTCCGCGTGCTGCAGATAGGCTGCGTTGAAGTCCACCACCGGCCAGCGCGCAGCGATGGTCGGCAGCAGCGCGACCACCAACGCGGGCATCAAGCCCGGCAGGCACTGCAGCCAGGCACTGTCCCACGCCACATGCGGCTGCACCTGCGCATGCCAGAGGACCACCAGTATCAACGTCGCACCCAACGTCGACGCCGTGTGCCAGATCGGCAGCAACCCGACCTGCGGCGCCGCTGCGCGACCAAGCGCAAGACTGTGCAGACAACTCCACAGTGCCGCGAGCGCAACCAGCCAGGCGCACCACGCCAACATTGGAATCTGCACCGTTGCGCTGGCGCCCTCACCCTGCAGCAGCGAGCCGAACAGGCTGAAGACGAACGCCATCAACAGCACCGTCGGCAGCCAGCCATAGCCGCTGCGGCGCGCTGCGGGCCACACCAGCCGACCACCCATGAACGCCATCGCTGCAGCACTTGCCGCACCCACCAGCAGCATGGCCGGCAGGCGCCATGCATCGTTGTAGTCGGTGCGATCGAGAATCTCGACCAATGCAGCGCCCACCCACCACGGCCAGGCCCAGACCATGAACACGCCGCTCAACCAGCGTGCGTTCCGCGCATGTTCAGCAAACGGTCGCGTGTAGATGAATGAAATGAACCATGCAGCCACGCTGATCATGACGCAGGCAAGCGAGAAGCCGGTCACGCCGTCGTACTCACCGTCGAACGCAGCAGCGACGAAGGCGACCGCCGCCGCCAACTGCAGGAACAGCCCGAACAGCCGATTGAACAGGCGCTGTTGCCGCAGCCCGAGCCACACCAGTCCCGCGCCTTCCACGGCCCAGGCCGCTGCAGTCCAACGTTGATCGGCCACCGCAAACGGGATGGCCAGGCTGGCGAAGATCAGCACCAGTGCAAGGTACGACTCGCCAAGCAATGCAGGTGCCGCCGGCATTCCCGCCCGCTGCTGAAGGTTCAGCCGCCGCGCCACCCAGGCCGCCAGCATGTACACCACCGCCACAGCCAACGCCGAGTACGCCAACGCAAAGGGCTTGCCTTCAACAAGCACCGCCTGCAGACCAAACACAGTGATCGGCAGTCCGAACACAAGCGTGCCATTCACTGCGCCGGTCATGGCGGCAGAAAGATTGCCGTCGGCCGCACGCGTCGCGGACACGCTGCGGGCAAACAGCACACTGACCACGACGTAGTGCAGGAAGAAGTAGATCAGGAACGCCTCGACACTGGCGAAGTGCTGCACCTGATAGTCACTGGCACCCCACACCGTGCCGATGCCGAACGTGAACACGAAGCCAAGCAGATTCACCCAGCGCCAGCTGCGGAACCAGGCCATGCCCAGAATGCCGAGGTTCAGCAGCACGTAGTACGAGAACAGGGCAACGTGATTGCCACTGCCGGTACTCGTGAGAATGGGCGCAAGAAAACCGCCAGCCAGCCCGAATGCCGCCATGGTTTCGCTGTTCTGTTTGACCGCCAGCAGGCTCGACGCAGCGACAATGATCACGAGCAACACAAACGCCGCGCCCGCCGGCAGCAGTTCGTACAGACGAAACGCGGCAAACACGGTGAGGTACAGCACGCCAATGCCTGCGCCTTGCAGCAACAGGCCATAGGCATCGGCACGGGCACGCAGGCGAAAACCGATGCCCAGCAGTGCGACACCGAGCAACGCTGCGCCCGCAAGACGCAACTCCGGCGGCAGCAACGCGTTCTCGATGGCGTAGTTCACCAGGAACGCGACGCCAATGAAGAGCACCACAACACCGACCTTCGCGACCACATTGCCCGTGGTGAAGAACTTCAAGACGCTGGTGAAGCCGGCCGCAAGCGCAGACGGTGGCGCCGGCGGCATGACGGCGCGAGGTGGCCGTTGTGTGTCCCGTGGCTGCGGCGGCCGTGGCTGAAGTTCAACGGCGGGTGGCTGTGGTTGCGGTTGCGGTTGCGGTTGCGGTTGTGCACCGGGCTGCGGCGCATCCGGCGGCTGCAGCTCAACTGCACGAGGCTGCTCGGGCGACTGCGGCTGCTGTACAGGTTGCTGATCGGGAAGCCACTGCTCTGGTCGCGGTAGTTCCGTTCCTGGCTGCTGCGCTGGGGGTGGCTCGGCCGCCGCAATGCGGCGCTCGAGCGCCTGCAGTCGATCACCGAGTTCGTACACGCGCGCGGCAAGAAAGCCAATCACTGCACCCGCAAGGAAACCGCCCCCATCCAACGCCGCAGCGCCAACGATGGCGCCCAGCACCATCAGCCCGACAGCACGACTCCAGTTCATCGGCGCGACCCGCGGCTGTTCACCTGCACTGCGTCACCGGGATTCATGGTCATGGTCATGGTCATGGTCATGGTCATGGTCATGACCGGACGGACGTGCGGCCAGGATTTTTGTCCGCGTTGACAGCTCATCGCCTGGAATCAGATTGCGTTCGGCCAGGATTTGCTCGAGCGCCTGCGCAAAACAACGGTAGTAGGCCGTCGCCATTCCGGCCGCGGCCGAGACCTCAATCGAGTGGCCTGCCTCTGCCTGTGTCTGTAACTCAGCGTCGGCATCGGCCTCAGCAATCGCGACGATCAAGGCGGCGCGAAACGTCTCCCAATCGAACACGCCGGCATGCACAAGGCTGTGCGCCATGCCGAACAACCGCGCTTCGTGCGGCGAGGCGAACACCAGTTCACCATTGGCTGACGGCGGCGCCGCGGTGCCATCAAGCACATCGACCGCCAGCCCTTCCGCTTGCGCTGCAACGGCCGACGACGATGCTTGCGTCACGAAACATGCTCGCCGGGCACAGGCATCTGCACCTCGGCCACGCCGATCATCGCGTCGCGGCTCACCAGTGCCGCAAGCGCCGGCTCATCCAGCGCGTGGCTCGCCGCCGGCCGCATGGGCAGCACCATGTAACGCACCTCCGCACTGGAGTCCCAGACGCGAATCTGCCGCGTCTGCGCAACCTTCAAGCCCATCTCACTGAGCACCTGGCGCGGCTCACGCACGATGCGCGAGCGGTACGCCGGGTCCTTGTACCAACTGGGCGGCAGGCCCAACACTGCCCAGGGATAGCAGGAACAGAGCGTGCAAACGACCACGTTGTGCACCGCCTCGGTGTTTTCAACCACCACCAGCTTCTGCATTTCGCCGCCTTCGAAGTTGAATGGCGCGACCGCCGCTGTCGCATCGGCAAGCAGTTGTTCGCGAAACGCGGGCGACGACCAGGCGCGCGCAACAACGCGCGCACCGTTCATTGGCCCAGTGCGCTCGCTGTACAGCGCAATGACCTTGTCGACCGCATCGGCCGTCAGCAGCCCCTTCTCAATGAGCAGCGCCTCAAGCGCCTCAGCACGCAGTGCCACAGCACTGTGCGGTGCATGGTCATGGTCATGGTCGTGGTCGTGGTCATGGTCATGGTCATGGTCATGGCTGCTCATCGGACAAGCTCGATCAACATGCGGAACCTCTCAGGCAGATTGATTGGCTGGACACAGATACGGCTCGAACAGATCGAGCATCACGACCACATCCGGCTCACATGACGGCCCCCACAGCGCCTGCCCGGCGAATGCCACTGTGTACAGGTGCTGCGGGTCTTCGCCCTCGGCATGCGCGTGCCGATCGGGGAACACCCAACCGTCGTGCCAGGCGACGATTGTGCCGCGCCGGCCACGTGCATAGGCAGGCAGCCGGGTGTGGCCGCTACAACCGTGTACCTGCGCGCGAACTTCCTCGCCAATGCGGAACTGTGGCGGCGTTGCCAGTGGCCGCTGCGCAGTGTTGCCGCGCGTTGCATCGTTGACTGCGCCGGGGCGCGACCAGCCACCCGCAGCGAGCCGCGCGGGCGCAACGTCGGGCTGCGCGGCAATCTGTGCGGGAAGGACCGCGTCGGGCGACGCGCCCGCTCGCAACATGTGCGCGCTCAACGCCGCCTGGTCCAGCAAGCCCGCTTCCACCGCCAGCGTTTCCAGCCCACCGAGCCAACGCCCGTAATAGCCGTCGCGCAGATAGGCCGAGGGGACAATGCGCTCCACCGCGTGGCGAAACTGGTCGGTGTTGTGCAGCGCAACCCGCTGCAAACCGAGCAGGCAGGCGAACACGCGGGCCTGCCAGCGCGCATGAAACACGGCTTCATCTACCGTGTGCCGAACAGAGCCGAAGCCCTGACGACCGCCAAGATCGTGAATGCCATCCAACCGCGCGCACCTCGAATGTATGCCGTGCTGCAACCGCATGTGCCGGGCTGTCGTAGACGACGCCTCGTCTACGACGGCTCGCGAGTTTCGACCGACGCCGGACGGAAAGAAAGCCTCCGTGCCTGTCTGCGTTCCGCTGCTGTCAAAGCGTTCCCCGCGACAGATCGATAGGGCACCATTCGCGCATCGCTGCAGGTGTTCGCACCGGCCTTCACTGCCACAGCCAGCCGTCGCACCTGCTTTGCACAACCACCCTTATGCCGACGTGTCCCCACTTTGCAATCTACCCGCGCCCCAACGTCCTCTTTGCCAACATCTTCTTTGCCAACATCTTCTTTGCCAACATCTCGCTTGCCAATGATCTGCGGGGCGCTGAGCAGCGCGCAGCAGATGTCTCAGAACCCATGACAAACGTTGCGCGTTCCTATGCATGACCCCCGCGTTGTCCACGTGCGCTCGAACAACGATGTGCTGCAGACGCTGCATGCACTGCAGCGCAACCGCAACAAACGCACCCAGCGGCGCGAATTCCTGATCGAAGGCGTACGCGCAATCAATCAGGCTGTGCTGCACGGCTGGCAGATCAATGCCTTCATTCATAGCGCAGAGCGCAGGTTGTCCGACTGGGCGCTGCAACTGCTGCGCGATCAGCCAGCGCAACACCACTATGTGCTTGCAGATTCGTTCATGGCCGAGCTGTCGCAACGAACCGAGACATCGGAACTGATGGCCACGGTGGCCATGCCCGCTGATGACCCCTCGCGCGTCAGCGCGCATATAGAAAAGCGCGTCAGCGCGCATATAGAAAAGCGCGTCAGCGCGCATATAGATCAGCGCGTCAGCGCGCATATGGATCAGCGCATCAGCGCTCCGCTGGTCGTGCTGTTCGATCGCCCAGCAAGCCCGGGCAATCTCGGCAGCCTGATTCGCTCATGTGATGCGCTCGGCGCAGACGGATTGCTGGTCACAGGGCATGCCACTGATGTCTACGACCCGGAATGCGTGCGCGCATCAACGGGCTCACTCTTCTGCGTGCCGGTGGTGCGCATTCATCAGCAGGACGTGCTGAATACCTGGCTCGGCACGCTCCACCAACGCTGGCCGCACCTGCAGCAGGTAGGCGCGGATGAGGCGGGCCCATGTCGGTTGGATGCACACGACTTTCGCGCGCCCACATTGCTGCTGCTCGGCAACGAAACCTGGGGACTTTCGGCTGCCTATAAGGCCCAATGCGATGTGCTCGTTCACATCCCGATGCACGGCGCGGCCTCGTCACTCAATGTCGCCAGCGCTGGATCGATCCTGCTCTATGAAATCGCCCGGCAGCGCGCAGCAGCGCCGCATACCAATCCGGGCACAACTTGAGCTGCAGCGCGCACTGCGCCATATGAGGCATTGCCGCGTGCCTCGTCGCACGTTACAAGCACGTAAACGGCAAAAGTAAAACGCTGCAAAACCAGCCGTTGCGCACGCCCCGCCCCCTACCACGTAAGGACACGTTCACTAAACTCCGACCGCCTCAAGATCCGGATGGGCGCACCGCTACCGTGAAGGTCGGACTACTAGAAGACGACTTGGCTCAAGCCGAGCGCATGCAATCTCTGTTGTCGAAACTCGGTTATCAACCCGAACACTTCAGCACGGGCAAAGCCCTGCTTGAGTCGTTACGTCGTTCGAGTTTCGAACTGCTGCTGATCGACTGGGAATTGCCGGACATGTCCGGCATCGACGTGCTGAAGATGGTGCGCACCGTTGTCGATTGGCACATCCCGATCCTGTTCGTAACTCAGCGCGACAGCGAAAGCGACGTGGTCACCGCGCTGGACGCAGGCGCCGACGACTACCTCGTGAAGGGAGTGCGCGAGCGCGAACTCGGCGCACGCATTCAGGCGTGGCTGCGGCGGCTCGGCGACGAGCCGCAGAACGTGCAGGTTGCGCATGTTGAACTGGACCGTCGCACGCGCAGTGGCACCACCCACGGCCAACCCGTTGAGCTCACTGCAAAGGACTTCGAACTTGCCTGGTACCTGCTGCACAACATCGGCAGGCTGCTGTCACGCCGGCAGCTGTTGCGCGAGGTCTGGGGCATCAACGTCCCCTTGAATACCCGCACGGTAGACGTGCACATGAGCCGGCTGCGACAACGGGGCACCGGAAAAAGGGCAGCGGAGACATGGCAATCCATCGCGCGTCGCGCACGTTGCGCCTGCTGCTGGCCCGTCATCGCGCGGTACAGCAACCTGCCATCGGCAGCCTTGCCGCGGGCCGGGTGCCGATTACAGATTCCAGTAGCTCTACTGAGCCGCAGGCCCATCTCCGCGACCGCGGTCGCAGCGAACGGCGCGGTATTCCTGCGCCGGCGTGCGCAGGCCGAGCAACCATTGCGGGTCGGCGCGGAGCTGCTGATCGACGATCGTGTGCGCAGCACTGCAGGCACCGCCACGATTCGCTTCGCCAACGGCTCGGAAGTGGCGCTGGGCGAGCAGTCCGGGTTGCAGTTCGACATGCTGGGTGCGTCGGCGACGGCGGCATGGTCGATACACCAATCCGTGCATTGCGCGGGCGTCTGGAACCGCGGGTCAAAACCAGACCCGGCGGGTCCAGCTTCCGCTTCGTGACCCCGACCGGAACCGCCGTGGTACGCGGCAGCGAGTTCCGTGTGCGGGCCGAGGACGCCCAGTTCGTTGAGCTGACACAAGTTGGCCTCGTGTTCGGCAGCACGCAACTGCCATCCGGCTTCGGGCTCGTGAGCAAGGCCAATGCTCCTGTGCTGCCACCCGAGAGCCTGCTGCCGCCGACGCACTTCGCCAGCTCAAGCGTGCCCGGTAGCGCACCGCTGCAAGTGGCCCGGCACGCAGTGCCCGGTGCAACGGGATACCGCGCACTGCTGTTCCGAACGGGTGCGACCACCGAGCTGCTCTCGGTCAGCGATGCGCTTGAGGCTGCGCTCGACCTGTCGCCGCCAGGACCCGGTCGCTACCAGGGCCTCGTGCGCGCAGTTGCGCCAAGCGGCCTTGAGAGCAAGGACGCCAGGTCGAGCTGAACATTCTGCTCGCCGCGCCCAGCGTGACGCAGAAACCCGACGCGGCCACACGCTTTCGCAGGCTGGCGGTGCCGAACGCCACGGGCTACGTGTTGCAGACAGCGCGCACAGACCACGCAGGGTGACACCGACTTCTCGCCCGCGTTCGAAATTCGGCAGACGCCGCCTCGCCTTGAACTCACCGCTTCGCCACGCATCTGGGATACGAATGCCTGGCGACTGCAGTGGAGTAGCACCCCGAACACTCGAACACGCGTGCAGTTCGCGCCCGATTCGCGCTTCGGCGACGAGACCCGCGAGCTCGTCACCGATCTGCAGGGTCAGCCAGGCTTGAGCCTGCTGTGCCCGTTCAGGCGCTGCAGCGTGCGCGTGCGCGCAGAGTACCCGCGCAATCCGCAACGGAGCAGGCGGCCGACGCCGACGCCGCGGTCGCGGGCCCCTGGTCCGGGACCGTCGAGTTGCGCAACTGGCTGTTCGGCGGCCTGCTGCGTGCGAACGATTGAGCTCGCACACGCCAATGCAATCGTGACCAGCGTTGCCAGGCGCAGAGGCTAACGAACATGGTCAGGCGCGAAGACTCGGCGCGAACTCGCCATGCCAGGCCGCTGCTGGATGCGTTTCTGATCATGCTGTTCGTTACCACCGTTGCCGGCGTGTCCAGCAGGACTGCGCTGCTGCAGCAGTTCGACTGGGGTATCTACGACTCGCTGCTCGACTTGCTGCCGCTGCCTGACAGCCGCGATGTGCCGCTGGTGATCGGCATTGACGAACGCTGTCTCACCGGCATCGGGCCCTGGCCCTGGCACCGCCGCGTCTACGCACAGGCCATACAGACGCTCAGCCGCGTCGGTGTGCAGCGCATCGGTATCGACAAATTGATGACCGAGGGACTGACAGCCGACGGGCCTAAGAGCGACGCAAATCGCGACGTGGCCGCAAACGATGCACAACTGGCCGCGGCGATCGGCGCAGCACACAACGTGTACATGCCACTCGCCATCGACGAGCAGCAATCCGGCGGGCAATGGATCGAGGTGCTGTCCGCGCCAGCCTTCATTGCGGCAGGCGCACCGCTGGCACTCAGCGCGGCCCCCGCATTGCTCAGTCTGCTGCTGGCGTGGCAAAACCTGTGGTTCGCCCCGACTGCCGCCATGGCCGGCAGTCTGCTGACCTATCCGCTGTGGTCGTGGCGGCGCCTGGATCAGACGCTGCGCAGCGTCGGCGAGGAAGTCGTACACCTGCACAAGACCCCGCAACAGACACGCCTGGGCAGTAACTCGACCGATCCACCGATTGCACTTCGCTTCATCCACGCCGTGCTGCCCGAGACGCGCGGCAACGCAAAACCCAGTGCACATGCAGATCCACACACCGCGCAATGGCTCACTGGCTTCAGCGCACGTGAGGCAACGCGTTCACCGGCAGCCGACGACAGCTTTGAGGTGCTCACCCGCAGGCTGGACGCTTTGCACAGCTCAATCGCATTGCAGACCGACGCACCTGCCGCCGCGCGCCGCAGCCTGGACAGCATGCGCGACGGTGTAGTGCTGTTGGGCAACTTCGGTCAGAGTCTGTTTGCCAATACTGCCGCGCGACAACTGCCGGGCATCGGCCAGGACGAAGCCACAGAAGTGCCGGTCACGCTCTCACGCGTCGTCGCCGGCGCACTGATCAGGCTGGTCGATATCTCCGCACCGCGGCAGGCCGAACGAGCACATCGCGAGCCCTTGAGTTTTCTGTCGCATGACCTGTGCTCGCCCATTGTGTCGCTGCTCGCATTGAGCGGCAGCTTGCGCGGCCGCCATCCTGATCCGGATGCTCAGGACAGTCCCGGGCGCATCCAGCGCTACGCGCAACGCAGCCTGGAAAACGCTGAGCAGTTTCTGCAGATGACGCGCATCGAGAACGAGCCGGTGCTGACGCGCTATGAACTGGACCTGCTCGCAGCGGCAGAACTGCAGCATCACAACTGAGCGACCAGGCCGAGACGCTGGGCGGCCGCATTGAGGTGACCACCGACACCGACGAAGGTGTGTGGGTGCTTGGCAGTGGCGAGTTCATCGAGCGCGCCATCCTGAATCTGATCAGCAACGCGTTGAAGTACGGCCCGGCCGGCGACTGCATCCGCGTACGCGTGCTCGAACACGGCGATGAAGCGCTATGCGAATTACACGACAACGGTCCCGGCATTCCGGAGAACGAGTTGCCGAACCTGTTTAATCCCTACTACCAGCGCCCCGAACACCGCGGGCGTCGCGATGGCGTCGGTCTGGGTCTGGGTCTGCGTTTCGTACAAGTGGCGGCACAACGCCACAACGGCCGGGTAGTGGTGCAGAGCGCGCCGCGACAGGGCACTACATTCCGGCTCGTGCTGCCGCGTCTGGTCATGGAATAGCCTCAATGTGCAGCGCCGGCGTTCTGGGCCGCCGCGCTTGCATGCTATCGTGCGGCCAACCAGCCTTCCGGGACACATCGATGGCACAGCCGACTCGCATCGGCGCGTCACCGCCACGCCGCCATTGCGGTCAACAGCACCAGAAATGCGGCCCACACAGGTGCAGCTGACATGAGCGATGGTGGCATGTTGTTCGCAGCACTGGCACTCGTTGCCGTGAACGGCTTCTTCGTCGCTGCCGAGTTTGCGCTGGTGCGGTTGCGCCAGACACAGGTGAAGGCGCTGGTTGAGGAGAGCGGCATCCGCGGTCGCGTACTCGCGCGCATCCACGCACAACTCGATGCCTATCTGTCCGCTTGCCAGGTAGGCATTACGCTGGCCTCCCTTGCATTGGGCTGGATTGGTGAGCCCGCATTTGCCGGCCTGCTGCGACCGCTGCTCGTCGCAGTGGGCATCACATCTGAATGGTGGCTGCATGGCATCACCATTGCCTTTGCGTTCACGGTGATCTCCTACCTGCACATCGTCATCGGCGAACAAGCACCAAAATCCTGGGCGATTCGCCGCCCTGAACCCGTGTCGCTATGGACCGCATTGCCGCTCTACGGCTTCTACTTCCTGATGTACCCGTTCATCTGGGGTCTGAATGCCAGTGCCACCTGGGTACTCACAAAACTCGGGCTGTCGGACGGCAACAGCCACGCAGCACGCTACTCGGCGGACGAACTGAAAATGATTCTCCGCGACAGTCACGACGAGGAATCGTTTACGCGGGATGAATGGCGCGTGATGGCGCACAGCCTCGACTTCAGCAGCCTTGAAGTCTCCGACCTGATGCGGCCGTTCCATGAAGTGTCTGCATTGCGTCGCACCGCCAGCCTGGACGAGAACCTGCAGATGGTTGAGCAATACCGCTACAGCCGCTACCCGCTGCTTGAAGCAGATGGTTCGGTACACGGCATCGTGCACTTGAAGACGCTGTTCCTCGCACTGCGCAAAGGCGCCCTGCCGCAGGACCTTGCCGAACTCGCACAACCCACCGAGCTGGTCGCACCATCGCTGCCTGCGCTGGAGCTGTTCCGACGATTTCGTGCAGGGGCGCCACACTTCGCCGTGGTCGGGATGACGGGCCGATCACCTCTGGGCTTCATCACCCTCGACAACCTGCTTGGCGCGCTGGTTGGCGAGATCCGCGATGAGTTCCGCCAGAGCAGTCTTGAGTGGGTGCGCATGGATGACGGCAGCCTGCGTGGCAAGGGCAGCTTGCCTATCGCCACACTCGAGCGCGCGCTTGGCATCGACATCGATGCGGGTGATGCCGACTCGGTGGGTGGGTTACTCATGGAGCACCTCGGCGCCGTGCCCGCTGAAGGTGAGTGCGTGTCATTCGCAGCGTTCGATGTCACGGTCGAGCAATTGCAGGGCAACCGCATCATGACCGTGCGCGTGGTGCCACGGTTCGACGAGGAACCAGAGGAGCACTGATAGCGGCTTACTGTGCGGCGCTGTGTATTGAGCGGCGCTGTCTATTGAGCGGCGCTGTGTATTGAGCGGCGCTGTGTATTGAGCGGCGCTGCGTATTGAGCGGCGCTGTCTATTGAGCGGTGATGCGCTTGAGCGTAAACAGCACAGGTTCGTCGTCGATGTCGGCTGCTACGCCACCTTCGGCCTGACCGGCCGACAGACTGACGGCCAGCACTTCGCCCGCGATGTAGGCAGCATGGTCTGCAATCGCCTCGGCCAATCGCGGTGCAACGCGATACTCCACCGCAATGCGATCCGCGACATTGAAGTCCAGGTCTTTGCGGGCGCGCTGAATCCGGTTCACAAACTCCCGCGCCAGACCCTTGCGCTGCAGCCGCTCATCCAACCGGGTGTCCAGTTCGACCGTGATGTCGCCGTTGGTTGCGACTTCCGAACCCGCACGCGCGACCTTCTCGACTTCGATTTCCTGCGTGGTGAAGCGTTCGCCCAGCACCTCGACTTCGCCCGTATCCGACAACGTGCGCAGTGCACTGGGATCAAGCGCTTCAATGGCCGCCTTGAACTCCGGCATGCGTTTGCCAAGCCGCTTGCCCAGCACGCGAAAGTTGGCGCGGGCATTCATGGTCACCACGGCGCTGGCATCCGAACCGTAGCGCACCGCTTCCACGTTCAACTCGTCCTGCAGATAGCCTGCGACCGCACGCAGGTCGGCCAGCATCGCGGCGTCATCGTGATACACGGTCAGCGACGCCAATGGCATGCGCAGGTTGATGCCCTTCTGCTCGCGCATCTGGCGGCCCAGCAGAATCGCCTGCTGCATGCGCGTCACTGCTTCTTCAAGCCTCGGCTGGATCAACTGCGCATCGGCGACAGGGTAGTCACACAAATGCACCGAAGGATGTGCGTTGGCCCGATCCGGCATCAGCTCCGCAAACTCGCGATAGATGTGCTCGGCAATGAAGGGCGTAAACGGCGCCATCACCTTGCCCAGTTCACTCAGCGCCGTGTACAGCGTGCGATAGGCCGCGAGCTTGTCTGCGTCCATGGCCTCGCCCCAGAAACGCGGGCGGTTCAGGCGGATGTACCAGTTGGTCAGATCTTCGATGAAGTCGAACAACGCCGGCACTACGGTGTACAGGCGGTACTCGCTCATCTCGACTTCGATGCGCTGCTTCAGGCTTTGTAGACGCGACAGGATCCAGCGATCGAGAATGTTGTCGCCGGCTTGGCCCGACGACGCAGCCGCACCTTCAGCAGCACTGTCAGGCGAACCGTCAGGCGAACCGTCAGGCGACCAGCGATCGATCGCGGCGTAGGTGGCCAGGAAACGAAACGCGTTGTACCAGGGCAGCAGCGCCCGGCGTGCCATGTCGCGCACACCGTTGTCAGAGAAACGAATCTCTTCGCCGCGCGTCAGACCCGACGTGATGTAGTACAGGCGCAATGCATCGGCGCCGTAGCGCTCCATGAGATCGTCCGGCGCGGTGTAGTTGCGCAGGCGCTTCGACATTTTCTTGCCGTCTTCCGCATTGACCATGCCGTTGACGATCACGTTCTTGAATGCCGGCTTGTCGAACAGGTGCGCTGCAAGCACGGTCAGCGTGTAGAACCAGCCGCGCGTCTGATCCAGGCCCTCGGCAATGAATTCGGCGGGGAAACCCGCGTCGAACACATCCTTGTTCTCGAATGGGTAATGCAGCTGCGCGTACGGCATGCTGCCGGACTCGAACCAGCAGTCGAGCACCTCTTCGATGCGCCGGTACACGCCCGCCTCGCCCGGCCTGCTGAAGGTCAGCGGGTCGACGAATTCGCGATGCAGATCGGTGACCTGAACGCCTGTGAGCGCTGCGAGTTCCGCGATGGAACCCACGCAGACTGACGCACCCGTGACGTCGTTGATCCAGATCGGCAGCGGCGTGCCCCACACCCGATTGCGCGAGATCGACCAGTCGAGTGCACCGCCGAGCCAATTGCCGAAGCGCCCGTCCTTGATGTGTTCCGGCACCCAACGGATCTGCGCGTTCGCGGCCAGCAGCCGTTCGCGGTGATCCGCAACGCGCACATACCAGGACGGAATCGCCTTGTAGATGAGCGGCGTGTCGGACCGCCAGCAGAACGGATAGTTGTGCACGATGACGTCCTGCTCGTACAACGCGCCGCGTTCCTTGAGCATGCGGATGATGGCCTTGTCGGCCTCCTTCACATGCTCGCCTGCGAAGTCGGGCACTTCGCTGGTGAAGCGGCCCGCGTTGTCGACCGGATTGGCAAACGCGTCGATGCCGTGCGCCTTCCAGATGCGGAAGTCGTCTGCGCCGAACGCAGGCGCCTGATGCACGATGCCGGTACCCGCATCGGTGCTGACGTAGTCGTCGGACAGAATGACAAAGGCGCCTGCGCTCGCGGCATCGGCAAAATAGGGCAGCAGCGGCGCATAGCGCCGGCCACGCAACTGCGCACCGGTCAGCGTAGACAGCACCTGCAGGCGATGCCGCTTGGCATACGCCTCGACGCGCGCCGCGGCGAGATAGATGTGTTGCCCGGTCTCTTCGTCGAGCACACGCACGTAGTCGATGCCTTCGCCCACGCACAACGCAAGATTGGATGGCAGCGTCCAGGGCGTGGTGGTCCAGGCCGCAACGTAGGCGTCCTCGTCCAGCAGTTTGAACAACACCGTGACCGCAGGGTCCTGCACTTCCTGGTAGTTCGAGCTGGCCTCGAAGTTCGACAGCACCGTGCCAAGCGCCGTCGAGAACGGCACGACTTTGTAGTCCTGGAATACGAGCCCCTTGTCCCAGAGCTGCTTCAACACCCACCACACCGACTCCATGAACCACGGGTCCATGGTCTTGTAGCCGTTGTCGAAGTCGACCCAGCGGCCGAGCCGCGTGATGGTGCTGCGCCATTCAGTCACGTAGCGCCCGACGATGCTGCGGCAGGCATCGTTGTAGCCGGCCACGCCCAGTTGCTGCACAACGTCGGCAGACGATGCACCGAACTGCTTGTCGATCTCGTGTTCGATCGGCAGCCCGTGACAGTCCCAGCCGAAGCGCCGCTCGACATAGCGACCTTTCATGGTCCAGTAGCGGGGCACGATGTCCTTGATGGTCGAGCCGACCAGGTGACCGTGATGCGGCAGGCCCGTCGCAAATGGCGGGCCGTCATAAAAGATGTACGGCGGATTGCCTGCGTTCTGGCTCACCGAGCGCTCGAAAATTCGCTCCCGCAGCCAGAACGCGAGAACCTCGTGCTCCGCAGCGACAAACGAGAATTCCTTAGCGCTGCTCTCCGACACGACACATCCTCACATGTAGTTTCACGAACACTGTCGCGCAGTTGACGCGCACTCGAATGAACAGGCGCATGCACATGCGCACAAACACACGCGCACCCAAGTTCGGGCCGCGCATTCTGAATAACCAGCGCACCGAGAACCACCCCCTGAAGCGCCAACCGGCCGCGCCGCGCGCTAGCGCGCTGTAAACCAGCCCAACCTCCGCGCGCGGTGGGTTCCGCCTAAGACTCCTCGTCAATCTGAGCCGCGCGCCGCGCGCGTCAGCGCGCTGTAAACAAGGCCATCGCATCCTGCTCGCCGCCCGCCGGCACAGGCACCTCGGTGATGCGCTCGGGCACATCATCGAATTCCAGACGCAGCGCGCGCGAGATGGTGGCGTGGATGCTGTACATGCAGGTCGTGTAGGTGAATTCCATGATCTGCTCGTCATCGAATACGCGCTTCAGTGCGTCGAACACACCGTCGGGCACCCGCCCGCCCTCGAGCACCAGGCAATCCGTGTAGGCCAGCACCGCGCGCTCGTCTTCGCTGAAGCAACTGGCTACCGACCAGGCCGGGACGGCCGCAATCTGCGCTTCCCTGAAGCCGAGCGTGCGCATGGCCTTGCAGTGTTGAGAGAACACGAACTGGCTACCACCCGCGAAGCCGGCGCGCGTCTGCCCGAGCTCACGCAGCCTGGCGGCCACGCGACGTTGCTTGCTGCGATAGAACGCAAAGCCGGCCACTGCGTGCTCAAGCGCTTCGGGCACCAGCGCAAACACGGTCCACCAGTTGCCGGGCGTGCCGGTGGCCGTGCCCGGCTCCGATACTGGATCACGATCGCCAAACAACGCCTGATACAGCTTGCGCACAGATTCTGGTGCAGCAGCGCGACTGACCTGACGAAGACGTGGCATGGAAGAAGTTCTCCAGTAAGCAAAGGGCAGGTAAGCGTGGGGCGTGCAGCACAGATGGACAGCGCACCTGGTTTGCAACACTACGCACGCAGCGCCTCGACAGCCTGCAGCACCACGACATCAGCTGGAAGCAGTTTGTAGTTCGACATGCAGCCCGGAGAAACCCAGGCCAACGCACTGTGCTCGCGCGCGACCGGGGTGCCACTGAAAGACACGATGCGATACACGGAGATCGCGATGCGCCTGCCTGGCGGCGCGGAACCGCGCGCGTCCGCAGTCCAGAATTCATGCAGCGCCGTGATCACCGGCACGCCCACTTCAACCTGCACGCCAAGTTCTTCGTGCATCTCCCGTGCAAGCGCCATCGCGTCGGTTTCACCCTGCTCGACCTTGCCGCCAGGAAACTCCCACCAACCGGCCCAGGCCGGTGGCCGCAGACGGCGCGCGATCAACAACGCACCGTCGCGTTCAAGCAAACCAGCGACTACCCGGATCACCTCGGCCGCAGCGCCAGCAGCGCATCGGCACGCTCGAGGAACTTGTCCAAGGTCCGGCCACCCACCGGCACCATGATCTGCTGCACACCCTGATCGCGGAACCGAGCGAAGTTGTCAGCATTCACGGCGGGGCCAGCCGGCGAAACATACAACTGGATGTCGACTCGACTGCGACCCTGCTCGGCCAGCATCCGATCGAGCACCAGCAATCGCTCGCGCAGTGTTTCCGGCGTCAGACGAAACCCATACCAACCCTGGCCGATGCGGGCGACGCGGCTCAGCGCCGCATCGCTCTCGCCGCCGAAGAACACAGGCGGATGCGGCTTCTGCACCGGCTTCGGGTTCTGATACGACGGCGGCAACGTGTAGTACTTGCCTGTGTAGCTCGACACCTCATCGCACCAGAGGCTGCGCATCATGGCCAGGCACTCGTCCATGCGCGGTGCACGTTCGTTGAACGGCACATCCAGTGCATCGAATTCTTCTTTCAGCCAACCAATGCCCACGCCGAAATCGACGCGGCCGCCGGACAGGAAATCAAGGTCTGCGACCTGCTTGGCGGTGTAGACCGGCGCGCGCTGCGGCACCAGACAAATGCCGGTGCCCAGGCGAATACGCTGCGTGAGCGCAGCGACATAGGTCAGCGCAGTGAATGGCTCCATCACACCGATCGGATCACCGGCAAGCCGACCATCGTCAGAGTACGGATAGCGCGACGCGTACTGCGGGAAGAACAGTACGTGCTCCGGCACCCAGAGCGAATCGAAACCACGCGCCTCCACCGCTCGGGCGATGTCCGCAATCAGTTGCGGCGACGTGAGGTGATTGAATGCAACAAGACAGCCGAGCTTCATCGCGCGATCTCCGGTCCAGGTGGCAGGGCAGTGAGCAGTGGAAGCGCAACCGACAAACGCATTGGTCAGTGTGTTCCATTGTTGGGAGTGTTGTTGGGAATGATGACGTGATTGGCGATGTAATTCGCAGTCAACAGTGGATCTTCCATCGGGATGAAGTGCGTGTGCTCCGCGAGGAACACATCCCGCCCGTTGCGAAAGCGCCCCGCAAGACCGGACCAGGTGGGCGACTTGGAGAAATCCATCACGCCGTCGCCTTCTTCGCGACCCGGCGCACGCAACACGGTTACCGGACACGCCACCGAGTCGATCTGACTGTAGATGTCCAGGCTGCTGCTGCCCATGTAGATGGTCGCCTCCACCAGCGGCGGACAGGCCAGCACGAAGCCGGTGCCCGCAGGGTCGGGCAGCAAACCCCATTCGCAATAGTCGCGCAGCACATCGGGCTGCCAGGTGCTGAACGGCCGGCGGTCATGGAAGCGTTGATACATCTCGTCGGCGCTGGCCCAGTGATCGCGACGCTTCGAGGTCGGGTGATCGGCGGCCTGGCGCAGGCCACCCCACTGCCCCGCGTCCGCGTAGCGTTCGGGCGCCATGATCACTGGATCGACCAGCACCAGCCGCACAATCCGTTCGGGCGCACGCGCGGCCGCCTGGGTCACCGAGTGACCGCCCATCGAATGCCCCACCGCCACCACCTGGCGCAGATCAAGGTGCTCAAGCAGCGCTGTGACGTCCTGGCCAAATGCGTCCCAGCTGT
>CAMAVY010000032.1 GCA_945861675.1 Klebsiella pneumoniae
GCAGCAATCGCTGGCGTTCATCGCTGGCTGGGTCAGCGTGTTGTCGTTCCTGTTGCTCGCGCGTGCGAACGGCCCGCAGAACACGGCGATCAGGCGCGTGGTACAGGCCGACCTGGTTGCGTTGCTGGCGCTGCTTGTCGGCACGCTGACCCTCTTGTGTACGCGGTACCTCTGAGCGGGCAGCAGACCAACACCAGCGCAGGGACTTGCGTCACAACGTCTCTGCCAGCTTCTCCCGCTGCCACACGCCGTCGCCATACAGGAACTGACTGTGCAGCTGGCGCTTGTGATAGATCTGCACGTCGACCTCCCACGTGAAGCCGATGCCGCCATGCAGTTGCGTTGAGCGGTTAGAGCAGAACAATGCCGTGTCCGAGGCGTTCGATTTCGCCAGGCGTGCACAGCGCAGCGCATCCTGCGGTTCGTGGTCGTACGCGCAGGCCGCGTTGTAGACGAGCGAGCGCGTCTCATCTGCGGCAATCATCATGTTGACGATGGGGTGTTTGACTGCCTGAAACGCACCGATCGCCCGATCGAACTGCACGCGCACCTTGGCGTATTCGGCAGTGGCCTGCAGCTGCCATTCCGCGGCGCCGGCAATGTCGGCGGCAGTCAACGTCAGCAGTGCCGGCAACGCACGCGCAAGCACAGCCGTGCCTTCACCCGGCGCTGCCACCAGTTCCGCGGGTGCAGCGTTCAACACGATGCGCGCCTGATCGCGTGTCAGATCGACGATGCGATCCTGCTTCAACTGCACCGCGTCGCGTGCCACGTAGTACAGGCCCATACCGTCCGCTGCATTTGCCGCGACGATGAAGCCATCCACTTTCTGTGCGTCCTGCACGAACCAGCTTGTGCCGGTCAGTCGATTGCCGGTGGCCATCACGTCCGACGAGGACGACTCGAGTGATCCATCCTGGCCATACAGCGCCAGCGCCATGCTGCGACCTTCCGCAATACGTGTGAGCAGCGCTGTCGCATTTGCTTCGCGCAGCACGAACGTGGCCTGCAGTGTTGCCGTGAGTGGCGTGGGGCACGCTGCACGACCGATTTCTTCCTGCACGGCCACCGCAGCGACCAGACCCATGCCGATGCCGCCGGCCGTCTCCGGTACGGCCAGCATGTGCCAGCCGAGTTCGATCATTTCCGTCCAGCTTGCGGCGTCGTACCAGGCTTCACGCTGCTTGCCGCGGTGCGGATCTTCCGTGCCCTTCAAACTGCTGCGCAGCTGCACGAGCGACTGCTTCTCGTCGAAGAAACGGCGAACGCCATCTTTCAACATGCGAACGTCATCATCGAAACCGAAGTCTCTTGGTTGTGTCATGGCCGTTCCTACTTCGTTTTCGGCAGACCCAGGACGCGCTCGCCCAGGATGTTGCGTTGAATTTCACTGCTGCCGCCGGAAATGGTGCCGGTGAAGCTGTTCATGTAGGCCAGCGGCCAGCGGCCGTCGGAGACGGTGTTGTCATCGCCGATGTACAACGAAGAACCCATCCCAAGTACGGCCAGCGCGGTTTCGCCCAGCGCCTGACCAATCTCGGAACCGGTGAGCTTGCCCTGCAAAGGAATGCGCATCGCGCCACCGTTCAGCGCCTGCACGCGCGCGCGCCGGCCGTTCTGCATGCTGGCCTCCATGCGCTCGTACAGCTTAACGATGCGATCGCGCATCACCGGGTCGTCCCACACGGCGCGGCCGTTGCGCCTGGTCTTCTTCGCGAGATCAATGAGCCCGTGTATGCCGGACAGCGGCGATTCACTGCTGGCCACCGCGCCCACGCCAGCAGCGGCGCCGCGCTCGCTGGTCAACGTGGACATGGCCACCTTCCAACCCGCACCCACTGCGTCCACGCGCAGGTGATCCGGAATCACGACGTTCTCCAGGAACACTTCGTTGAAGCCCGTCTCGCCGGTCATCTTGTGGATGGGCCGCACGGTCACGCCGGGTTGATCCATCGGCGCCAGGAAGTAGGTGATGCCGTTGTACTTGTCGTCCTTGTCGTTGCGCGCCAGCAGGATCATCCAGCTCGCCAGCGCGCCCAGGCTTGTCCAGACCTTGCTGCCATTGATGATCCAGTTGTCGCCGTCGCGCACGGCAGAGGTCTTCAACGACACAAGGTCCGAGCCCGCGCCTGGTTCGCTGAAGCCCTGGCACCAGATTTCTTCGCCCGTAAAGATCGGCCGCAGGAAACGCTTCTTCTGTTCCTCGGTGCCATGCACCAGCAGCGTCGGCGCGGCCATGCCCAGACCAATCCAGTTGATGAAGTACGGCACGCTGGCGCGGCGCACTTCGGCACTGGCGATCGCCTGCAGGTTGGTGTGCCCGTGGCCGCCGTACTCTTTCGCCACATCGGTGCCGATCAGCTGCGCCTCGTAGCACCTGGCCTGCCAATCGCAGAGGTAGTCGCGATGGTCCAGGTAGGTCACCTCATAAGCGGCCTGGGGCAACGGGGAGCCTGGCGGCGGCGGGCGGTGCTCTTCCAGCCAACGGCGGCAATACTCACGGAACTCGGTCTGTTCGGCGGAAACACTCGTCTCTGACATCTGCTCGGACCTCCTCTGGCGGCCCGCGATGATGAAGGGGGTAGGACGCCGCGGCAATCGGCCGTCGCCGCCCACGCCCCGGTATGAGGGTGACAATGGCCGCGCATGGCAATGCAAGCGGGGCGCGCTGACACGCAGCGAATGTGCTGCTGACCGTCCAGATGCAAGCCGCCCCGAATCCCCGGTCACCGCGACCCACCTGCCCCAGTACTTTCCCGTGCGCCGCCATGCGGGGTGGTGATAAGTTCGTGCGTCTAACCCTGCTCACTGCACTACGAGGCAACGATGGCCACGCCACTCCCCATGTCCAAAACGACCGCGCCCGCCGTAACCGGCACGCCACTTGAGCGCATTGCAAAGCTCACCGATGTCATCCGCGAGGGCGGCGACAAGGCACAGCAGCTGCGCCGCCTGCCCCAGGAAACGGTGGATGCACTCATCGATGCGGGCATCTTCCGTTTCGCCATCCCCAAGGAACTTGGCGGCGACGACGCGACCATCACCGAGACCATCGAGGTGCTGGAAGCCATCTCGAGGGTCGACGCATCGGTCGGCTGGAACGTAATGCTTGGCTCCGAGATCAACGCGATGGCCGCGGGCGGCATGGACAAGGCGCTGGCCAAAGAGGTGTACCTGGACAACCCGCGCGTAATCATGTGCGGCGGCGGCGGCCCCGGCTCGCAACCGTCACGCGCCGTACGCGAGAAGGACGGCGGCTACCGCGTGTGGGGCCAGAGCACGTTCATCAGCGGCTGCCACAACGCCACCTGGTGTTTCATGATGGCGCCGCTCATGGAGGGCGATAACGTTGCCCTGGATGCCAATGGCGCACCGATCTTCCGTACCTGGTTCCTGAACAAAGCCGACTACGAAATTCTGGACACCTGGGATGTGGCAGGTCTGCGCGGATCAGGCAGCCACGACGTGCGCGCAGATGGCGCGTACGTCAGCGAGAAATGGTCGCAAGTGCAGTTGTTGACGCTGTCCGGTCAGTACGCAAACCCCGCTTTCCGCGTGCCCGTCGCGCTGCGTCTTGCGTACAACAAGGCTGCGGTGGCGATTGGCATCGCGCGCGGCGCCCTGGATGAATTCAACATCCTTGCCCAGACCAAAGTGCCGTGGTTGACGGCCGCATCGCTGCGCGATCGCCCGGTGGCGCAGCAGCGCTTTGGTGAAGCAGAAGGTAGCTTCCGCGCCGCGCGGGCATTCCTCATGGAATCCATGCACGCGGTCGAAGAAGAACTTAAGAAAGGCCGCGAGTGCCCGGGCCCTGAGACCACGCAGATCGGTCGCCTGGCCTGCACCCACGCCGCCAATGCATCGATGCATGTGGTCGACCTGGTGCACAACACGGCCGGCACCTCGGCGATGCGCATGCATTGCCCGCTGGAACGCAAGCTGCGCGATGCACATGGCGCAGCGACGCACCGCTGGGTGGCGCACCCGCTGTACGGCGAACTTGGCAAGATCATGCTGGGCCACGAAGCATCGCCCGAGTTCATGGGGCTCTGAGACGTCGAAACGACGACACCGAGTGCTGCAGAACAGCAGCTACTCGGTCGTCGGCGTTCGCGTCGTGGCATACATGTGCCACACCGCGATGAACATGGCCGCAATCGTCGGGCCGACCACAAAACCGTTGATGCCCAGCACAGCCATGCCACCCAACGTGGTAACAAGCACAACGTAGTCCGGTATCCGGGTGTCCTTGCCGACCAGCATTGGCCGCAGCAGGTTATCCACCAGGCCGATCACCAGCACACCGTAGGCAGTCAGGGCCACGCCCTGCCAGATCAAGCCTGCGATCAGGAAATACAGCGCGACAGGTAACCAGACGATGGCAGCGCCGACCGCCGGCAACAGCGAAAGAAACGCCATCAGCACGCCCCACAGCAACGCACTGCCTACACCCAGAAACCAGAACGCAAACCCGCCGAGCAAACCTTGGATTGCGGCGACGAACAGGTTGCCCTTGACCGTTGCTCTGACCACCGCACGGAACTTGTCGAACAGCTCGCGCTTGTGCGCGCTCGTCAGCGGCACGGCCTGCCCGATCGCGTCGCGGATCTGCTCACTGTCGCGAATCATGAAGAATGCCAGGTACAGCGTCACGAACAGGCTGGCAACGAATTCGAAGGTGTTCTGCCCGAGGCTCAGCGCCTGCGTCGCAATGAACTGCGTGCCTTCGCTCAGCGCCGCGGTAAGTCGTTGTTGCAGCGTCTCGAAGTCGGCAACGTCGAACACTGCCAGCAGCGAGACAGCCCAGTCCGGAAGTGCATCGAACACCCGATGCAGGTAAGCGGCGGGTTTGATTTCGCCCGATTGAATGCTGAGAAACAGCAGTGTTGCTTCACGTGCCAGCGCGGCTGTGACCAGCGCGAACGGCACGATGGCCACAACGAACACAACCAACAACGTTAGAAGCGCCGCTGGATTGCGCCGGCCCGCACAACGCGGCAGCAACCGGCGATACAGCGGTGCAAACAGCAGCGCGATGATCACGGCCCACAGAATCGTGCCGTAGAACGGCAGCAGCACCCATACCAGCGCCAGCGACGCGCCAATCAGGAGCAGGGTGAGCGCGCGACCTTCCAGATACCCCGCACCATGTTCAGGGGAGCTCGTCATGAGAGGCACCATCGGCAGCCACGGATAGGCACGTGCATCCTATCGATGAATGCTGCGCCTGTGCCAACGATCCAGCGAAGGTGCAGCAGTGCGGCGGCGCAAGCAACGGGCCTCCTTTCCCATTGCCCAGTCGAGACCTCGGCAACTACAGCACACTGCTCATGGCAGCGCCTGCCGACTCAGTGGTCGCCCCGGCAGAACTGGCCGCCACATTTGCCCAGAGGTAGCAGTTTGCCCACGGATAGCCCGCACCCCACGTCGAATCGCCCCACAGCATCGCGGTGTCCTGAACCTGAATCAGACCGGTCACGTCGCTGCGAACCATGACCGGTGACAGCGCCTGACCACTCACGAAACCTTTGTCGTTCAACGCGGCCGTGATGTTCAGCACACCCGCGCCCACTGAGGTCGGGTCGCCTGCGATCTTCGTCGCAGAGCGCATCAGTCGTGCCTTGATGGTCGCGGGGTTAAGCCTCAGGTCCTTGAACAGCATCATCACCGCCGCGCCGGAGGTCATCGCCGCCGCCATGCTGGTGCCGGACATCGTGAAGTAACGGTTGTCGCAATCCGTGCCGTAAGGCGCGAGGTTGGCAGGCAGCAAGCGGCTGAGCTTCGCGGACACGCGAATTGCCGACGTCCAGTTGCCGCACGGCGCGAGCAGATCGGGCTTTGCCCAGCGAGAGATTGACCACGCGGATGTTCTTGGTAATGGCATTCGCCAGCACCCAATCGAGGCCCGCGATGCCGACGGCGAAGCGCCGCAGGCGCGTGATGTTCTCGGGCCCGTGCCCGGTCCGAATGCGGCTTCGATCCTCGTCGTAGTTCCCGTCGATGATGTTGTGCACGCGCTCGATCGTTCAGTGCCCCTGATTGATCGTCAACAGCCGTTGCGTTGTGGCGACGCAGGTAACCATTGAGCGCAGTCGAGCACCAGATGCGCCGCGTCTCAATGCGCCCATGGTCAGCTGCCGCGCTGTGGGCGAAGTCAGGCAACGGGCTGCGCTGGGCAAAGGCAAGCGCGATGCCTTCCTCAAGCGTGGGTTGATTGCCCTTCACAGTGAAGTGGTAGTGCGCCTGCTGCGCGACGATGTAGCCCGCCAAGGTACGCTGCGTCAGTAACGCATCTGCAGTGATGTCTTTGCCGGCGACGTTGCAGGCTTCAAGCAGCGGGATCGCCATGCCGATCTCGTTCGTACGCTTTGCCTCGTCGCGGCCAGCAATGGGTAGATCACCTACTTTCTTGTACTGGGCGGCACGAGCGCGTCTGGCGGCGGTGGCAAGCACGCCGGCGCTTCGACCGCGACGCACTCAGCACGACGAACTCATGCCAGATTGAAGCGTGAATCAGGCCAGGCCCATCAGCCTGCGTCGGGCCAGGTCGGTGTGCGCTTGCAGCTGTTCGATTTCCGCGTCGCTGAAACCCAGCCCCTGCATGACCGCGACGGTGGCTGCGCCACGGTCGGGCGGCGCCGGATAGTCGTGCCTGGGCTGTCGATCGAACACGAGTGGATTGCCGATGGTTGTGATCTGCCTGTCCGGCGTCAGCGCCATGCTGGCGACCGCGCCATTCGCCAGGTTCTGCTCATCCGCGAGCACACCGTCATAGGCGCGCACACGTTCACAGATCAGTTCCGGCTGGGCGGCAAAGAACGCATCCCACTCGGCGCTCGTGCGTTGCGCGAATCCACGCACCATGCAGGCACGCATGGCCTCGACGTCACGCGGGCCAGTGCCCACGGCGAATTGCTTGGCCGGCAGGTCCCATCGCGTATCGAATGCCACCGCGGGCTCGCCGGTGAACGCCCAGAACGCCTGCCATGCATTGATGTCGAGAATCAATGCGAATTGGAAGTACGCCCCGTCGCTGCTTGCATACACGCCAACGGGCCCATTGAGCTGCGCGTGATGCGCGCCCGCGCGCATCGGAGTGACCCCGGACAGCGCCGCATGCTGCAGCTCCCACATCTGCAGCCACAGCTGTGCGGCAAGCGCTGAGGTGTCTACGCGCCGCACACGCCCATTGCGCTCACGATCCAGCAGCGCACACACCACGCCCAGCGCAAGTGTCATGGCCCCTGACGTATCTGCCAGCGTCGCGCCCGGCAACATGGGCCGCTCGTTCGGCGGACCAGTCATGAACAGCAGGCCGCCGCGCGCTTGTGCAGCGCTGTCCACCATCGCCTTGTCTGCATCCGCACCCAACGGTCCGAACCCGGACACACCCGCGTAGATGAGCTGCGGGTTCAACGCCGTCAACGTAGGCGCGTCCAACTGCATGCGCTTGAGTGCGGGGGCGCGGTAGTTGCTCAGGAACACGTCGGCGCTTGTTGCGAGGCGATGCAACACAGCCCGGCCAAGTGGCGAGTGTGCATCCAGACACACCGACTGCTTGCCGCGATTCACTGCAATGAACTGCGAGCCTGCATCTGCGGCGTTGGCCGCATCACGCGTGACATCCGCGCGCCCGATGTAGCGCGCGCTATCGCCCATCGGCGGTTCGATCTTGATGACGTCCGCGCCAAGGTCCGCGAGAAACTGGCCTGCAGCAGGCCCTTGAATGGCCGTGCTGACTTCAAGCACGCGAATGCCGCTGAGAATCGTGTTCATAACGTGGCCCCTGTTCGATTGCCGTTCACGGTGTTCGTACCCGCGCTCGCAGTATTGGCTTGCAGCGTCAGCTTGCAGCATTGATCGGCGGCGTCTCAGTCACCCTTGAACACCGGCGCGCGCTTGTCGATGAATGCACGCACGCCTTCGCGATAGTCGTCGGTGCGCGTTGCCAGCAGAAACTGGTCTGCGTCCATGTGCATGATCGCGTTGTCCATGGCACTGCTTACCGCGTTCACGCTGCGCTTGATCATCTGCACTGCAATGGGCGGCAACGCTGCGTATTCCTCGGCCCAAGCCAGCGCACGCGCGCCAAGTGCGTCGATGTCATCCACCAGTTCGTCGATGTAGCCCCAGCTCGCGAGCAGCGGCGCGGCGAACGCCCGGCCGGACATGATCATCTGTTTCGCACGCGCCGGGCCGATCAGGTGCACGCAGCTCGGCAACGCGTGCCACATGAGCGGCATGCCCAGCCGCACCTCGCCATAGCCAACGCGGGCATCGCGCAGCGCAATGCGGAAGTCACAGGCGGTTGTGATGCAGGCACCGCCGCCATGCGCCACACCCTGAATGGCGCAGATGGTCGGCTGGCGAATCTCCTGCAGGGCGCGCATGAGCCGACTACCGGTCTCCGTCGTGCGACGTTGCGCAAGCAGCGTGGGCGGTGTGGCCGCTGCGGGCGCTTTCAGGTCAGCGCCGACGCTGAAGTGTTTGCCGCGCCCGCGCAGGATGACAGCGCGTGTTGCTTCCCGCATCGACACCTGCTGGCTGGCGTCGATCAACGCTTCCATCAATTCCGGAATCACGGCGTTCAGCCGCTCCGGACGGTTGAGCCACAAGGTCGTGATATCGCCGCGGTGTTCGATTTCAACAAGCTCTGCCATCCACGTGTTCTCCAATCCCGGAAACCTTCACTACAACTGCGCACAACTTGGCGCGGTCGGTGCGACTGCATGCGGCGCCGATGGTCGCGCTTGCGCGGGCAATAGTCCCGCATGAACCGGCCCTATCTCGCAGTGCGGGAACAGACCCGATAGATTCCCGTCTGCCTCGGGCGCCTGCAAACAGCACAGAAGCAGCCAACCAAACATGGCCCCCGTCCCATCAGAGAGCGCGCGCAATGCCCTTGAACGCACAGGAACTGGACCAGTTCAAACGCTTCGGCTATCTGATCAAGCCGGCCTTTATCAATGACGAGCGCGCTCGCCGGGTCGAGGCGGACGTCGATCGCTACGCGGACGAGCAGCCGAAGTTCGACGGCCGCAACGTGTGGCAGTACGACGCGCTGAGCGATCTCATCGTCGATCCGGACACGCTGGCCATCGTCGATCAGCTGACCGGCAACCACGGCTTCACCTTCCATCACCTGCACGCGGCGCTGCACCCGCCGGGCATGCCGGGGATTGGCTGGCACCACGACTACGAGCAGGTGCCACAGACCAATCGCGCGCACACACAGGTGCATGTGCTGCACTATCTGAACGGCCTCGACGGCAGCATCGGCGACTTCCTGGTACTTCCGAAAAGCCATCGCGCCGTGATGCGTCGCGATGCGTTCTTCTACTTCGGCACCAATGCTCTTCCGGGCGAAGTGGTGGTCGACGACATTCCGCGTGGCAGCACGCTGTTCTGCCACTCCGCGCTGCTGCATGCGCGCCGCCCGAAGCCAGGTGGCGGCGACCGTTCACGCTACTTCATCGACATCGCCTTCATGGAACACGGCGTGCAGTGGCCGTCGTATGGGCGTGAAGGCTGGCAGACCATGCTGGCGCAACTCGACGCGAAGCTGCATCAGGCGGACCGCCCGCAGCTGTTCGATGCCAGTGTGTTCTTCGACATCGCCGATGCGAACGCGCGGCTTGCCGGTATTGAAGGCAGCATGGCGATGTTGCTGCCGGAGGTCGATCCAGTGCAGCGGCCTGTATCCGGGCGCATTCCGATTGTGTAGCAGGCGCACGCGCTACGCCGGATGCGGGTTGACGCATGCGCGAGCCAGGTACCAGACTTCACGCCTCTCTTGTCCCGGAACTTTCCTGCTCCGGAACATTTCTGCCCGGGAAGATTGCCGCACATGCGTCGGTTTCAGTGGTTGATCATGCGAATGAGCTCGCTCCTCGGCGGAGCCGGCATGCCATGCGCTGAAAAAACCTGACCGTTTACATCACGCATTCGCAATCACAGCCGGGCCGTCTCATCAGCGGCCCGGCTTTTTTTTGGGACGGAAAAATCATGCAGCACATCTACATCACGACCTCCATTCCCTATGTAAACGCCAAGCCGCACCTGGGCTTCGCATTGGAACTGGTCCTGGCCGACGCACTTGCGCGTAGCTACAAACAGCAGGGACACAGCGTGCATTTCTGTACCGGCAGCGATGAGAACAGCACGAAGAACGTGCTGTCCGCCACTGCGGCCGGACAACCTCTGCCGGCATTCATTGCGGAACACGCCGAGGCATTCCGTGAACTCGGCACGCAACTGAACATCTGCAGCGACGACTTCGTACGCACCAGCGTCGACGTACGCCATCGCCGCGCCGTCGAGGCGCTCTGGCGTGCCTGCGAGCGCAACGGCGACATTTACCTGGGCGCCTACGAGGGTTGGTACTGCCCTGGTTGCGAAGCCTTTCTCGCTGATCGCGATCTGCAGGACGGTGGTTGCCCAGAGCATGCCGCGCCGCTGCAGTGGCTGCGCGAACAGAACTACTTCTTCCGGCTGTCGCGCTACGCCGAGACGCTGCGCACGCTCATCACATCCGCAACGCTGTGCATTCGTCCCGAGCATCGGCGCCATGAAGTGCTGGCCATGCTCGATGCAGGGCTCAGCGATTTCAGCATTTCCCGACCCCGCGAACGCGCGTTCGACTGGGGTATTCCCGTGCCCGGCGATCACCGGCACATCATCTACGTGTGGTTCGATGCACTGGTGAACTACCTGAGCAGCCTCGGCTACCCGGACGATGCAGCACGCGTGCAGCGGGAGTGGCAGCAAGGACGCGTGATCCACGTGGTCGGTAAAGGCGTAAGCAGATTTCACTCGATCTTCTGGCCCGCCATGCTTCTGAGTGCAGGGCTTACGCCACCCGATGAGATCTGGGTGCACGGCTATGTGACCGTGAATGGCGCAAAGATCAGCAAGTCTGCCGGCACAGCGCTCGACCCGGTCGAGGCCGCCAATCTGCGTGGTGTAGATGCGCTGCGACACTATCTGCTCGCGCATGTTGGCAGCGATCACGACGGAGATTTCACGCAGCACGGCCTGGAGCACGCGTACACACGCGAACTGGCCGACACGGTCGGCAATCTGTGTTCCAGAACGCTGGCGATGGTCCTGCGCTATCGCGACGGTCGGCTGCAGCCGGGGGACGATGCATCGACGACCGACCCGTCTGGCGGCGGCGAACTGCCTGGCGGCGAACTGCGCGCGTGCTCAGCATCGTTGGTGGGTCGCTTCCACAACACGCTGCAGAACACGTCAACACATGGCGCTGCACAACTCGTGCTCGAGCACGCTCGACTGTTGAATGCGTTCGTTGCACAGCAGGCACCCTGGAAGCTGGCAAAGCTGCCCGCGCAGCAAGCTCAGCTGGACCTCTGTCTGCACACGTTGGTTGACGGCCTGCGGGCCATTGCCCTGTGTCTGCTTGCACTCTTGCCGTCTTCGGCTGCAACGCTGCTTCAACGATTGAATGCGGAGCCGCTCAGCCCGGGCGCGGCTCTCTTTCCAAAGTAGGCGCGGAGGCTTTTTCCTGAGAAGGCGCGGCCGCTTCGTTCTTGAAGCGGTCGCTGTTGCCGAACCAGCAGCCCGCGGGCACATCTTCTGGAAAGTTTGCCGCTTCGCGGTCAACGACCACTGGGTGATACTCCGGCGCACCTATCCACCCTGGCGACAATCGTCCGTACGCCGGCACAGGAGCCCCCATGAGCGAGTCAGTCCAATCCGGCAATACCGCAGCACAGACGCTGGGCTTCGACCCTGACGCGCTGCGCAACCGCTATCGACAGGAGCGTGATCGCCGCCTGCGCACGGACGGCAACGATCAGTATCAGGAGGTGGCCGGCGACTTCAGTCACTACATCGACGATCCCTACGTGGACCCGGGCTTCACGCGGGCACCGCTGAACGACGAAGTCGAAATCGTGATCATCGGCGGCGGCTTTGGTGGCTTGCTTGCCGGTGCACGCTTGCGCGAAGCCGGTGTAAAGGACATCCGCATCATCGAAAAGGGCGGCGACTTTGGCGGCACCTGGTACTGGAACCGCTACCCCGGTGCGCAATGTGACATCGAGGCGTACATCTACCTGCCGCTGCTGGAAGAGGTGGGTTACATCCCGAAGGAGAAGTACAGCTATGCGCCGGAGATCCTGAAACACGCGCGCGCCATCGGCGAGAAGTTCGATCTGTACCGCAACGCGTGCTTTCAGACCACGATCAAGGATCTGCGTTGGGACGATACAGAGCACAAGTGGACCATCACCACCAACCGCAACGACCGCATGAAGGCGCGCTATGTCGTCATGTCGAACGGGCCGTTGAATCGTCCGAAGCTTCCAGGCTTGCCGGGCATCGACACCTACAAGGGGCACACCTTCCACACGAGTCGCTGGGACTACAACTACACAGGCGGCGACTCGACCGGCAACCTGCACAAGCTCGCGGACAAGCGTGTTGCAATCATCGGCACCGGGGCCACTGCAGTTCAATGCGTGCCCTATCTGGGTCGCTACGCAAAACACCTCACGGTGTTCCAACGCACACCGTCATCGGTGGATGTGCGCGGCAACCGCCCCACGGATCCGGAATGGGCTAAGTCGCTGCAACCAGGCTGGCAACGCCGCCGCATGGACAACTTCAACATCCTCGTGGAGGGCGGCCATCAGGACGAAGATCTGGTCTCCGATGGTTGGACAGACATCATCCGCAACCTGGCGCAGGTTTCGCCAGCCATGCAGGCGGGATCTGCTTCGGCCGAAGAGATAGGCCGCATGATGGAACTGGCCGACTTCAAGAAGATGAACGAAATTCGCGCGCGCGTGGACGCCGTCGTGCAGGATCGCAGTACCGCCGAGGCGCTGAAGCCCTGGTATCGCCAGTTCTGCAAACGCCCGACCTTCAACGACGACTACCTGCCGACGTTCAACCGCCCCAACGTGACACTGGTCGATACGCGTGGCCAGGGCGTTGAGCGCATCACCGAGAAGGGCCTGGTGTTCGACGGCGTTGAACACGAAGTCGACTGCATCATCTTCGCCACCGGCTTCGAAGTGGGCACGGCCTACACACGCCGCGCGGGTTTCGAAGTCTACGGCCGCAATGGCGTGCGGCTGACCGATTACTGGGCCGACGGCATGAAGACACTGCATGGCTTCTACAGCCATGGCTTCCCCAACTGCTTTCACCTGGGGCTGACGCAGAACGCGCTTACGGCGAACTTCCCGCACATGCTCGAAGAACAGGCGCAGCACGTTGCGACGCTCGTGCGCACGGCCATGCAGCGGCAGGCGCAATGCATTGAGCCCACGGCAGAGGGCGAAGCGGACTGGATTGCCACCATCGAAGCGAAGGCGCTGCTGAACGATGCGTTCCTCATCGAATGCACGCCCGGCTACTACAACAACGAAGGCAAGCCCGGTGCGGGACGTGGTCTGCGCGGCGAGCTGTACGGTGGTGGACCAGTGGAGTTCTACGACCTGGTGCGGCAATGGCGCGCCAACGGCGAATTGAAGGGGCTGGCGATCTACTGATAGCCCGCTGGTTTGCTCGGGTCGGGGCGCGCTGCTCCCCTGGGGCCGCCAACCGCGACATCGACTCACATCTCAGTCAAAACCGAGTTGCATATGGCAGGCGCACTAGCAGGTATTCGCGTAATCGATCTGTCGACGGCGCTGTCGGAACTGGCAGGGCGCACGCTGGCCCAACTGGGCGCAGATGTCGTCAAGGTCGAGATTGCAGGCTGCACCGATCAGGCACGACACCTGCCGCCGTTCGGCGCAGACGGCAGTTCGCTGTACTGGCAGTTTGTCGGCCAGGGCAAACGACTGCTGCAGATTCCAGCCGACGCGCGTGATCTGGTCGCGCAGGTGCATCGTCTGCTGGATGGCGCCGACATCCTGATCGAGTCATTGTCGGCCGCACATCGCGAACAGCTCCAGCTGTTGCCTGCTCAACTGCTTGCACGCCATCCCACACTTGTTGGCGTCAGCGTGTCGGCCTTCGGTCTGAGCGGTCCACGTGCACACGAACCGGCGAACGAACTCACCCTCGAGGCCGCTTCTGGCTTCATGTCGGTGAACGGTGATCCGGACCGCGCACCACTGCCGCAGGGTTTTCCGCAAGCCGCTTTCCACGCAGGCGTACAGGCGGCCGCCGACGCACTCATTGCGCTGGAGGCGCGGCGACGCACTGGCGAGGGCCAACACATCGACGTGTCGACACAGGCAACCATGATTGCCGGATTGCAGACTTCCGGCTTCTCTGCCGCAGCCACGCTGCGCGCACGCAATCCCCACGAAGCAGGCGACGACCGCGGGTTGCCGATGAAGGACCTGTACCGCGCGCTGATGCCAATGGCCGCGCCGTGCAAAGACGGCTTCGTTACATTTTCGTTCGCGGGCTATGCGCTCGGTGAACAGTCATTCGAGAAGACCCTGAACTGGATGCTGGCGGAAGGCTGGCAGCTGCCAGCCACCGGGAACAAGACGGTCAGCAACTGGCGGCAGAAGCTCGAGGCCGGCACGCTGCCCGCGGATACCGTGACCGCGCTGGTTGAACAGCTGCGTGCGTTTCTGCTGACCAAAACAAAAGCCCAGCTGATGCAGTTCGCGCTGGCCGAGAAGGTGCTGATGGCGCCGAGCTCCACCATCACAGACCTGCTTGTCGACGTGCAGCTGCGCACGCGCGGCGCGTTCGTCGAACTGAATGGCCGGCAGAGCCCTGGTGTGCCATTCAATATGTCGCGCACGCCGCTCCGCACTGCGGCAGCGCCACTGACACACAACCAGACGGCGGCCATAGCAGAACACGCACCGCGCACGATCGCGCTTGCCGATCAGAATGCAGCAGCCCATCTTGCGGCACACGGCGCGCTGGCCGGGCTCAAGGTCATCGACTTCAGCTGGGCGCTTGCTGGACCCATCACCACCCGCACACTCGCCGATCACGGCGCGACCGTCATCCGCATTGAATCGCGGCGCCGCCTGGACGTGGCGCGCGGCATGCCGCCGCTGACCAAGCTGGACGATGGCAGCAGCTACTCCCACGCATTCGGCACCGCCAACACATCGAAGCAGAGTGTCACGCTCGACCTGACGACCGACGAAGGGCGCGCACTGGTACAGCGTCTGATCGACTGGGCCGATGTTGTGGTGGAGAACTTCACGCCCGGCGTCATGCAACGGCTGGGCTTGGACTTCGAGACGCTCTGCCGCACGCGACCCGGTTTGATCATGCTCAGCTCGTCCATGTATGGCGGCAATGGTCCCGGCGCACGCTATGCAGGCTTCGGCACGCAGGGCTCGGCACTTGCGGGGCTGCACGCCATCACCGGCTGGCCTGATCGCGTGCCTACGGGTCCAAGTGGCGCCTACACCGATGTCATCGCGCCACGCTTCTCTGTGGCTGCGCTGATGGCGGCATTGCACCACCGGCACAACACAGGCGAGGGCCAGCACATCGAGCTGTCACAGGTGGAGTGCGCACTGCAGTTCATCGGGCCGCTTGTGCTTTACGGTCAACGGGTGCTTGCGGGTGAATTGGTGCTGGTGGGCCAGTCGGCCGACAGCGCCGAACACAGCGCTGCAATGCAAAGCGCCCACGGCACAGACTCCGACCGCTATGCACCGCACGGCGTGTACGCGGCGCAGGATCATGAGCGCTACGTTGCGCTGGCCGTCGAAACCGCTGACGAATGGACAGCACTGGCAGCGGTTGTGCAACTGCCTGACATCTCCGCGCAGCTCGATGCCCGAGCACACATGAACGCACGTCGTGGGTTGCGTGCGCAGGTTGATCGCGCTGTTGGCGATTGGATTGCGCAACGCCCAGCCGCCGACGCAGCGCGCGACCTCCGCGCCGCTGACGTGCCGGCGTCGCTCGTCTGCCGGCCAACCGATCTGCTCACCGACGCACAGCTGTTACACCGCGGCTATCTGGCCGAGATGGATGTGCCGGGCCGCGGTGCAACCACGATCGAGATGCACCCTTCAACGTTCTCGATGACACCGTCGCGCGTACGCCTGCCGCCGCCCGTACTCGGGCAACACACCGATGAGGTGCTGCGCGATCTGCTTGGGCTGAGCACCGACGCAATCGGGACGCTGCGCAACGCCCATGTATTGCGCTAGTGGGGTTGTGGCACAACACCGGTTGTAGCCGCATCGCGCCGGTGACTACCCACGCCGATCAACGTGTACGCGCCTTCCTTGTATTGCGCCTCACCGTCATGGCCATGCTTCCACTGTGCGCCCAATCCGTTCTGGCGACAGAGGCATGGGAGCACCGCTGGATAGAAGTACGTTCAGCGCATTTCGCGGTCGCCAGCACACTGTCGAACAAGAGAACGACGGTGCTGGTCGAGGCCCTCGAGGATTTCCGCGTCGCAGTCGCAGCGCTGACCAACATTTCCATGCCGGAAGAGCGTGTCCCAACACGCATCTACATCCTGCCGGCACCTGAGGACGACTTCAGACTGAGCGGCGCATTGAAGGGCTACATGCTCACGCGAATGCGCGGCAACTATGCGGCCATGGTCCCGACAGGCTCTTCCACTGCGGATGTGCTCAAGCATGAATATGTGCATTTTCTCGTGCACAACCACAGCGCGCAGCAATATCCCATCTGGTTCGATGAAGGCTTCGCCGAGCTGCTCGCCACCGTACGCGTCAAGGGCGACATTCTTGAGTACGGCAAGGCAAGTCCGAAACGGATGAGCTGGCTCGTGAACGGAGACTGGATGCCCTTTGCCAGGCTGCTGTCGATCCGCGATACGGGCCAACTGCGCCCTGATGAAAAAGGCATGTTCTATGCCCAGGCCTGGTTCCTGGTGCATTACCTCAACCTGGGCGGCGGCGCCGTGAACTTTCTACAGCAGTCGCATGCGTACCTGCGCCTGGTGGAGGCTGGCACGGACTCCGCTGCCGCGTTCGCGCAAGCATTCGATACAGACCCACAACTGCTCGAAGCCAGATTGCGCAAATACGCACAAAGGCTGACCTACCACCGCAATGCGGTGCTCGTTCCGTTTCCCGAAGTCGCAATGACCACGCGAGACATGCCGCGCGATGAGATCGCTGCGGAACTCGGCGCGCTGTCCGCGCAAACGGGCGGTGCACAAGCCGCAACGAAGTACTTCGAGGCTGCGCTCGTCGCCAATCCAGACAATGCAGAGGCGCTCGTCGGCCTGGCCAACGTGTTCAAGGTGACCGACCGGCATGCGCAAGCGCGCGCCTACTACGAAAAGGCCATCCGGCTGGCGCCTGACAACGCCAATCACTACCTGGACTACGCCGAGTATTTTCTGTTTCTCGCAGACGCCGAGCCGGCCAAGGAGAGCGCGCTGCTGGAAGCCCGTCGACTGTTTCTTCGCAGCTATGAACTGAACCCGAACAACCCCGAAACGTTGACCATGAACGGGGCCAGCTATCTGTTTCCCGGTGCTGACGCGACGAAAGCAGTGGCGTCGATTGAAGCTGCGCATCGACTGCTGCCAGCACAACCCGAAATACGGCTGTGGCTCGCCAAGGCGTACATTGCTGCGGGCCGTACAGACGACGCTCGCAAACAGTTGACGCAGTTGCTCGCGTGGTCGCACAGCGCGCTGGTAGACGAACTGCAATCGTTGCTGAGCACAATCGATCCACAGCAGGCTGGCGATACGTCGGCCGACGCGCAGCCCGCACCAGCACCAGTCGACCAGATGCCCCCACCATCATCACAGAACGCTGGCCCACCACCATGACTCAAGACGCCGTATCGGGACTCACCACACCTTTGGTGCTGTTCGCCAACGACCTGTTCTACCGCGCGTTCTCCGCACGCGACATGAACGCCATGACTGCGCTGTGGGCGCACGCGCAGCCCGTGTTCTGTCTGCACCCAAGCTGGCCGGCATTGTTCGGGCGCGAGCAAGTACTCGAGAGCTGGGCGCGCATTCTCGGCAACCCACAGGCACCCAGCATCGCGACCTACGGCGCGCAGGTCATGACCTATGGCAACGCGGCCACCGTGGTCTGCTATGAACAGCTTGATGGTGGCGTGTGCATTGCCAGCAATGGCTTCGTGCTCGAAAACGATGTCGTACGCATGGTCTGGCATCAGTCGGGTCATTGCGAGGCACCACCGCCGAACATGGACAGCGCGCCAACCTGGCAATAGTGCCAACTTGGCCGTCGCGCCATTGACTCCGTGGATGCCCGCTTCAGGATCGGCGGTCCCTCTTGCAGGCAATGCGAACATGGCCGGAACGAACGAGATCGTCGACGTACTGATCGTCGGGGCGGGCGCTGCGGGTGCGGCCGTGGCCTGGAGCTTGGCGGACACGCGCATGCGCATCGTCTGCCTGGAGCAGGGCGACTGGGTGCGACAGCAGGATTACCCGATCACGGGCCGCGACTGGGAATCCCGGCCGGATTTCTCGGGCACGCCGAACGTGCGCCAGCGGCCGGAGGACTATCCGGTGGACGACTCGGCGTCCCCGATCAAGCCGGTGAACTTCAACGGCGTGGGCGGCAGCACCATCCTGTACATGGCGCACTTCCCACGCCTGCATCCGTCCGATTTCCGCACGCGCACGCTGGATGGCGTGGGCGAGGACTGGCCGATCTCCTACCGCGACCTCCAGCCGTTCTTCGCGGACAACGATCGCATGATGGGCGTGTCGGGATTGCCGGGCGACCCGGGCTGTCCACCGAAGGAAGGCCTCATGCCGCCGGTGCCGCTCGGCATCCTCGGCGAGACGGTGGCACGCGGCTTCAACGCGCTGGGCTGGCACTGGTGGCCGTCCGAGAGCGCCATCGCCACACAGCCCTACAACGGCCGCGACGGCTGCCTGAACCTCGGCGCGTGCGCGCTCGGTTGCGCCCAGGGCGCGAAGGCGAGCACGGACATCACCTACTGGCCCGAAGCCATCCGCAAGGGCGTGGAACTGCGCACGCGCTGCCGGGTGCGCGAGATCACGCTGGACGAGCACGGCATGGCGCGCGGCGCGGTCTACGTGGACGCGGCGGGGGTGACGCACGAGCAGCGCGCGCACATCGTGATCCTGGCGTGCAGCGGCATCGGCACGCCGCGAGTGCTGCTCAATTCCACGTCGGCCAGGTTTCCGGACGGGCTCGCGAACTCGAGCGGCCTCGTCGGCCGCAACCTCATGCTGCACTGCATGACGGTGAACCAGGGCGTGTTCGACCGGCCGATGCTCGGCTGGCAGGGCCCCATCGGCTGCGCGCTGTGGAGCAAGGAGTTCTACGAGACGGACCCGGCGCGCGGCTACGCACGCGGCTACACCTTCGAGATCGTGCGTGGCTCGGGACCCGTGGCCGCTGCCAGCGGCGGGCTCGCGCGCGGCATGTTGCCCTGGGGCGCCGCGCATCACGCGGCGTTCCGCCAGCAGTTCGACCGTACGGCCACCATCGTGGGCGTGGGCGAGGACCTCGCGGAGCAATGCAATCGCGTGGTGCTCGATCCCGACCACCCGGACAGCGACGGCATGCCGGGCGTGCGCATCGAGTACCGACTGGGCGAGAACAGCCGGCGCATGCTCGAGCATGCAGGCGCACGCGCGACGGAGGTGCTGAAGGCAGCGGGCGCGGTGGCCGTGTCGCCCACCATCACCTACGGCGTATCGAGCGGCCACATCATGGGCACGGCGCGCATGGGCAACGATCCGGCGACGTCCGTCACCAACGCCTGGGGCCGCTGCCACGACGTGAAGAACCTGTTCATCGCCGACAGCAGCCTGTTCGTGAGCTCCGGCGGCGTGAACCCCACCAGCACGCTGCAGGCGCTCGCGCTGTACGTGGCGGACCAGATCAAGCGCCGGCTCGACAGCCTGTTCGATTGAACATGCCTGTTCGATAAGACATCCAGGGCGGCGCGCGGATGCGGCGGACGCGCCGCGTGTGCGCCGGATCGTCACGTGCGCGCGTGTGGATGGGCTCAGCATGGGCGGGGAGCAGGAAACCATGGACCACGGTCTCGACGGTCCGCGCTGGCCGGCGCGTTCAGGCAGCACACGCAGCATCGTCGTGATGCTGCACGGCTACGGCGCAAACGGTGCGCGTTGGCAGGCGCAGGTCGATGCCTGGCGTGCGGTGCTGCCGGACACCCTGTTCCTGGCACCGAATGCGCCCAGCGCCTTGCCCGACAGCGAGGGCAGATACCAGTGGCGCACCCTGCCTGCGCCGCCGGGTGTCGACGGACTGGCGAGCGTGCGCGGCAACGCGGCGTGTGTGGACGCATTGATCGACGCCGAACTCGCGCAGCACGGACTGTGTGCTGATCGCGTGGTCATCGTCGGCTTCAGCCAGGGCGCGATGATGGCGATGCATGTCGCGCCGCGGCGGGCGCATGAGGTCGCGGGCCTGCTCGGCTACAGCGGCAACCTCGCGGCGCCGGAACTGCTAGAACCGGAGATGCGGACGCGGCCGACGACCTTGCTTGTGCACGGCGACGCGGATCCGCTGATGCCCGTGCAGGCAACACTCGATGCCGCGGCAGCGCTGCGTGCAGCGGGTGTCGCGGTGCAGACGGAGATCGTGCCCGGCGTGGCGCATGCGATCGACGATCGCGGCACGGCGCTGGGCGCCGGGTTCCTGTTGCGCGTGCTCGGGTGAGCCGGCAGGCGAGTTGCGTTGCATCAGTCCGGTCGTTGCGAGGCACCTCCATCGAACAAGAACAGCGCGCCAATGTGGCAATAGTGCCAATCTGGCAGTCGTGCCAACCCGCCCGAAACGCGAGGTTGGCAATCGCGTCGAATCGCAGTACGCATCCACGACAGCCCACCAGGAGCGCACAGCATGCAGATTGGTGTCCCCAGAGAGATCAAGGTCCAGGAGTACCGCGTTGGCCTGACACCGACCAACGTGCGCGAAGTCGTTGCACACGGTCATCAGGTCTACGTTGAGCAGAACGCCGGTGCCGGCATTGGCATGACAGACGCGCACTACGAAGCCGCCGGTGCCACTGTCGTGGCCAACGCGGCGGCCGTGTTCGAACGCGCGCAGCTCATCGTCAAGGTAAAGGAACCGCTGGCTGCCGAGCGTGCACTGCTGCGCCGTGAGCACACGCTGTTCACCTACCTGCATCTGGCGCCGGACCCACTACAGGCAAGCGAGCTGATGCAGAGTGGTGCCACCTGCATTGCCTATGAAACGGTGACCAGCGCAACGGGCGGGCTGCCACTGTTGGCACCCATGTCTGAAGTGGCCGGTCGCATGTCCATCCAGGTGGGCGCGTACTTTCTCGAGAAGGCACACGGCGGCCTTGGCATGTTGTTGGGCGGTGTGCCCGGCGTAGATCCAGCCAAGGTCGTGGTGCTCGGTGGTGGTGTGGTCGGCACACACGCGATCGACATTGCGCTGGGCATGGGCGCAGATGTGTGGGTGCTGGACCGCAACATGGAGGTACTGCGACGCCTGTGGTCGCAGTTCGGGCGCCCGTTGAACACCGTGTTCTCGACGCGCGATGCGGTCGAGCGTCATGTTGCTGCCGCAGATCTGGTGATCGGCGGCGTGCTCATTCCCGGCGCTGCCGCGCCGCGCCTCGTCAGTGCGGAGCTGATCCGTCAGATGAAGCCCGGCTCTGTGGTGGTCGATGTGGCCATCGATCAGGGCGGCTGCTTCGAAACATCGAAACCCACGACGCACGACAACCCGACCTACGTCGTCGACAACGTCATCCACTACTGCGTGACAAACATGCCCGGCGGCGTGCCACGCACGTCTGCAGTTGCGTTGAACAATGCGACACTACCGTTCGTGCTGGCACTGGCCGACAAGGGTGTGGTGAGCGCGTTGCAGAGCGACCCACACCTGCGCAACGGTTTGAATGTGCACGCAGGAAGCATCACCCACCCGGCGGTAGCCGCCGCACTTGGGCTACCACTGCAGGATGCAATGCACGCCTTGATTGGTTCAAATCGGGGGGAATGGCAGAAATCGGTGGGAGTGCCTGTGAAGTATCCGATGTGGTTTGCGATGGCCCAACGCAGGCGGGCCGATTGCGCTCGAACGCCGCTGAATGCATTCCTGAATACACTCCTGAGTACATTGCTGACAGCCGGGCTACTGCTGTCACTCGCGGCCTGCGGTACGCCGCCGCCGCCGCCACCCATGCCCACCGTCAGCGTGTCCGCCGCGCTGACGCGCGACGTCGAAGACTGGGACGAGTTCACCGGCCGCTTCGAAGCCGTCGAGCGCGTTGACGTCAAGGCGCGGGTCACGGGCTACATCGAACGCGTCGCATTCCGCGAAGGTGCGCTGGTGAACAAGGGCGACTTGCTGTTCAGCATCGATGCACGCCCCTACGCGAACGAAACGCGCCGTATCGAAGCCGAGCTGTCGCGCACGCGCGCCGCGGCGCTGCTGGCCCGTGATCAGCTGCGCCGCGCCCAGGCGCTGCGCGATTCCGGCGCCATCTCCCGCGACGACTTAGATCAGCGCAGCGACAGCGCTGTGCAGACCCTGGCAAGCATGGCCGCCGCAGATGCCGCACTGGCAAGCGCAAGACTCAACCAGAGCTTTACCGAAGTACGCGCGCCCATCAGCGGCCGCGTTGGCCGCGCCGAGGTGACGGTGGGCAATCTGGTGCAGACCGGACAGAACGCCACGCTGCTCACCACCCTCGTATCCGTCGATCCGATCTATGTGGCGTTCGAAGGCGACGAGCACACGTACCTGAAATACAAACAGCGTTCGCCAGCGCCAGCGGCAGACACGACGAACGCGTCGGGCACGACGCGCGACGACAGAATCAGCAGCGATGTGCAATCGGTTCTAATGGGCCTCGCCAACGAGAACGGCTTTCCGCACAAGGGCCACGTGGTGTTCGTCGACAACGAACTGAACCCACAGACTGGCACCATTGCCCTGCGCGCAATGTTCAGCAACGCAGATGGCCTGTTTGCACCCGGACTGTTCGCGCGCCTGAAACTCGTTGCCAGCCGCCGGCATCGTGCCGTGCTCATCACGGACAAAGCGGTCGGCACGGATCAGGAGCAGAAGTTCGTGATGGTGCTGGGCGCCGGCAACAAGCTTGCGTACCGACCCATCACACTCGGCAAGCTGGTGGACGGTTTGCGGGAAGTACAAAGCGGACTTTCGGCGGGTGAACTCATCGTGGTGAATGGACTGCAACGTGTGCGGCCTGGTGTAACGGTGCAACCAGCGCAGTTGGCGATGCCGGATGCAGCGCCTGAAGGATCAGCTGATGCAGCGAGCGCAGCCGCCGCTTCTGCGGTGTCTCGTTAGACCCAGGCCTAACCCGCACCGCCCAGACGCCGCCGGAGCACCGCATGCATTTCGCCCGCTTCTTCATCGATCGCCCGATCTTCGCCTCGGTGCTGTCCATCATCATCCTGGTGGTCGGCGGGCTGTCGATGCTGCGCCTGCCGATCAGCCAGTATCCAGAAGTCGTGCCACCTTCCGTGGTTGTGCGAACACAGTATCCCGGCGCCAACCCCACGGTCGTTGCTGAAACCGTCGCCGCGCCGCTCGAGCAGGAGATCAACGGCGTCGAGCACATGCTGTACATGTCGTCGCAGGCATCGGCAGACGGTGGCATGCAGCTCACCGTGACCTTCGCGTTGGGCACCGACATCGATGCTGCGCAGGTGCAGGTGCAGAACCGCGTGTCGCAGGCGCTGCCGCGTCTGCCCGAAGAAGTACGCCAGATTGGCGTGAGCACCGCCAAGAGCTCACCAGACCTGCTGATGGTGGTGCACCTGGTGTCGCCCGACGGGCGTTACGACATCGTGCATCTGCGCAACTACGCGGCGCTGCAGGTGCGCGATGTGTTGCGCCGCCTGAAAGGCGTGGGCGAAGTGCGGCTGTTGGGCAGCGGCGATTACGCCATGCGCGTCTGGCTGGACCCGCAGAAGGTCGCGGCGCGCAACCTCACGGCCGGTGATGTGGTGCGCGCCATTCGCGAACAGAACGCGCAGGTGGCTGCCGGCGTGCTCGGCACTCAGCCGCTGCATTCCAAGGTGGACTACGAACTGCTGGTGAACGCCACGGGCCGACTGGTCACGGCGGAACAGTTCGGCGACATCATTGTGAAGACCGGCAGCGACGGCGCCGTGGTGCATCTCAAGGACATCGCGCGCATCGAACTTGGCGCCGGCCAGTACTCCGTGCGTTCAGGCGTCGACAACGTCGCCGCGGTTGGCCTGCCGATATCCCAGGCGCCCGGCGCCAATGCGCTGGAACTGTCCGACGCTGTACGCAGCACCATGGAGACGCTGAAGAAGAACTTCCCGGAAGGCATCGACTACCGAATCGTCTACGACCCGACGGTGTTCGTGCGCGAGTCCATTCGCGCGGTCATCACGACGCTGCTCGAAGCACTGGCGCTGGTCGTGGTGGTGGTGATTCTGTTCCTGCAGAGCTGGCGCGCGGCCATCATCCCGCTGCTTGCCGTGCCGGTTTCAATCATCGGCACCTTCACGCTGATGAGTGCGTTCGGCTTCTCCATCAACGCGCTGTCGCTGTTCGGACTGGTGCTGGCCATTGGCATCGTGGTCGACGATGCCATCGTGGTGGTGGAAAACGTGCAGCGCAACATCGAGCACGGGCTGCATCCACGCGAAGCCACGTACAAGGCCATGCAAGAGGTCAGCGGCCCCATCATCGCCATCGCGCTGGTGTTGATCGCAGTGTTCGTACCCATCGCGTTCATCAGCGGGCTGACGGGGCAGTTCTATCAGCAGTTCGCCATCACCATTGCCATCTCCACGGTGATCTCTGCGTTCAACTCGCTGACGTTGAGTCCCGCGCTGGCGGCCGTGCTGCTGCAGCCGGCCGGTGCAGCACCGGACCGCGCTACCCGTGTCATCGATCAGCTGTTCGGGTGGTTGTTCCGCCCGTTCAATCGCTTCTTTCAACGCAACGCGGAGCGCTACTCGAGTGGCGTGACCCATGTGCTGCGACGTCGACCACTTATGCTGACCCTGTACGCCGCGTTGATCGCGCTGACCACATTCGGTTTCTACAAAGTGCCGGCCGGCTTCATCCCAGTGCAGGACAAGCAGTATCTGATTGCAATCACACAGCTTCCGGACGCTGCATCGCTGGATCGCACCGAAGCGGTGATACAGCGCGAGGCAGCCATTGGCAAACAGCACCCCGCCGTGTCGAACATGACGCAGTTTTCCGGGCTGTCGATTCGTGGTTTCAGCAACAGCGCCAACTCCGGCGTGATCTTCATTGGCCTCAAGCCATTCAGCGAACGCCGCGACAAGGCACTGTATGGACTCAACGTTGCGCAAACACTGAACCAGCAGTTCGGCGGCATCCAGGAAGCCTTCATCAATGTGTTTCCGCCGCCCGCTGTGCAGGGTCTCGGCACGCTCGGCGGGTTCACCCTGCAGATCGAAGATCGCCAGGGCGTGGGCTACAACGAATTGTTCCGCGCGCTGGATGCGGTGTTGAACAAAGCCCGACAAAGCAAAGAGCTGGTCGGCGTGTTCTCCAGCTACACGGTGAACGTGCCGCAGGTGCGTATCGAAGTGGACCGCGAACGCGCCAAAACCCAGGGTGTAGCCATCACCGACATCTTCCAGACCATGCAGGTGTACCTGGGTTCGCTGTACGTCAACGACTTCAACCGCTTCGGCCGCACCTATCAGGTCGTAGCCCAGGCCGACGCCAACTTCCGCATGCATCCCGAAGACATCCTGCACCTGAAGACACGCAATGCCGAAGGCAACATGGTGCCGCTGGGCGCACTGGTGAAGGTCAGCCAGTTTCATGGCCCGGACCGGGTGGCGCACTACAACGGCTATCTGACGGCCGACATCAGCGGCGGTGCAGCGCCCGGCTACTCGAGTGGCGAGGCACAGGCCGCCATGGAGCGCGTGCTCGCCGAAACGCTGCCCAATGGCGTTGAGTTCGAGTGGACCGATCTGGTCTACCAGCAGATTCTCTCGGGCAACACCGCGCTGTACGTGTTTCCGTTCTGCGTGCTGTTCGTGTTCCTGGTGCTGGCCGCGCTGTATGAAAGCTGGTCGCTGCCGCTGGCCATCATTCTCATCGTGCCGATGTGTCTGCTGTCGGCCATCACCGGTGTGTGGCTGACCCACGGCGACAACAACATCTTCACGCAGATCGCGTTGGCGGTGCTGGTGGGCCTGGCCTGTAAGAACGCCATCCTGATCGTGGAGTTTGCCAAGCTGAAGCAGGATCAGGGCATGACGCCGGTGCAGGCGGCCATCGAGGCCGCGCGCCTGCGTCTACGCCCGATTCTGATGACGTCGCTCGCATTCATCATGGGCGTGGTGCCGCTGGTGCTCGCAACAGGCGCTGGCGCAGAGATGCGCCATGCCATCGGCATCGCCGTGTTCTCCGGCATGCTGGGCGTGACGGCCTTCGGCCTGTTCCTGACGCCGGTGTTCTATGTGGTCATCCAGTCGCTGGTGGCGAGCATCACTGGGCCGAAACCGCCCGCGACGGCAGACAGCTGATCTGTCGCCTGGGTCGCAAGGCTCAGTCGCCCTCAACCCGCCTGGCCATCTTCGAGCCGGCCACGTAGTAGCGCCGGTGCCAGATGCCGGCGCCGTCCTCGCCCTCCACCGGCATCCGCCACGTCTGTACGACAGATCCTTCGAGGGGCACACGGAACAGTGCGCGTGGTTGATCGATCGTGGTCTGGATGTAGGCCTCCGCACCCTCGGGCGGCACATAACGGCACGCGATACGGCGATAACGATCACGCCACAGGGCGTCCTGACCCAGGTCATGGGCCAACTCCGCGCGGCCGTTGATGGACACCTTGCGATAGGGCAATGGCTGTTCATCGATAACCAGCGCGCAGCGTGGGTCCGCACGCAGGTCGCGCAGCCAGTCGGACTCCGCCCGCGGCGTGAACCAGATCGCCTCCTCCTCATAGATGAACCACATGGGCGCAATGCGCGGGCTGCCATCGCTGCGAATGGTCGCAAGGTGCAGCAGCACCCCAGGCTCATTGAGAAACATCACACGTTCTGAGCGGGTAAGTGCTGGCATGGAACGACAACGCTGACAACGAAGGCCCCATGCTCGCAGGCAACTCACGCGAGCGGAAGCCCTGCGGTGCGCTGTTCTGTCCGGGATGTGACGCAGGAACGCAACGGTACACTCAGCACGAACAGGGGTGACAACGACATGAGCGCAACAGCACCGAAAGACAATGAACCGATCGTGCCTGCGCTCGACGACTACGATGCGCTGGCCACGCTGTACAACGCATTGATGACGGGCCTTGCGCTGTCGCTGATCGCACACCATGGAGAGCGCGTCGCGCGCGACTTCGTGCAGGCGCACTTCCGGCGCCAGCATCACGAAAAGTTTCTGCCCGGCCTGCGCAAGCTGGGGTTGGACCGGCAGCCCCACGCAGTGGCCTGCGCGCTGTATCACTACCACTCGAATGCGCTCGGCGGTGTGCGCACCGAGTACTTCCGCGAGAGCGACCGCAAGGCCTGGGTGCGCTACCCACCGCCGCGCTGGATCTGGCGCGGTACGGCCGCATGCGCAATACCACACAGCGTGAACATCGCCATGCTGCATGGCTGGCATGCGCACAACGGCGTCAGCCTGAACAATCCACGCCTCGGGTTCGTCTGCACCGGCACGCTGACCTCGGGCCAGGCCGGCCTCGAGGGCTATTACCAGGAGTACGACGAGATTCTCACGCCGGAGGCGCGCTTGCGCTTCGTCGACAACGAACAGATGCCGCGCGTGGCGCAGGCGTCGCAACCCGTGCTGGACGTCGATAGCTGGCCGGTCGAGCGACGCCGCAAGACACATCGCAGCTACGCAATGGAGTATGTGCGCTCTTTGGTTCCCACCCTCATCGGTCTGCTTGGCGTCGATGCGGCGCTGGCGGAAATCGGCCGCACGGCGCGACTGATCGGCCTGCAGTTCTATGACGAGATCGCAACGTCAATGGGCGGCGCAAGCCCAGCGAGCGACGCGAACACGCGCATATCGTTCGCCATGCTGCTCGCCAGACTGCTCACGGCACAGGGCGAGCAGGTCGACCTGATGCAGCAAGCCGACGGCACCGCGATCATCACCATGCAAGGCTGGCGACTGATGCAAGGCGTGGCGCTTGAACAATCGAACCGCGCGCCGGCTTTCCACGCCTGGTCACAACTGATGGTCGGCATGAGCATGGCGTGCGATCGGTTCATGCGTGTGGACGTTGCGCTATCGGGCGCGGAGGAATCCGTGTGGCGGGTAACCTGATCAGCGCTACCGAAGCACTACAACACGGCAACCCCGCGCGCCCACACCTGCGCCGGTTTGGCCAGTACGGAAAGATCGGCCAGCACATCGCCATCGACAAGCAGCAGATCCGCACTCATGCCGATATCGATGCGTCCGGTCTGCGCGCCGATGCCGATGGCCTTCGCACAGTCCGACGTTGCCGTGCGCAGCGCTTCCACAGGCGTCAGGTTCGCGAAATGCGCAAACACCGGTAACGCCAAGGGCAAGTGGTGGTGCAGCACGTTGGGAATACCGGCGTCTGTTGATGCAATCAGCTTGATGCCGGCCTCACGCATGCGCCGATAGTTGTCGCGCACGCGCGCTTCGAACTCGGTGCGCCCGATGTTGCGCTTCCAGCCCGCATTGATCGTGGGCGATACCCAGACGCCGCGCGCGGCAATCGCGGCGGCGGTTTCTTCGTCATAGTCCATGCCCCAGCCGGAAGGACCGACCCAGGAACAATGTTCGATGGTTGTCACACCGGCCCGCGCGGCATTGCCGATGCCCTGTGTACCGTGACAATGCGCGGCGACATGGCGCCCATGATGAGTCGCGCGGTCAACGATGCTGGTGAGTGTTGCCGCATCGAACTGCGACATGGACGGTGTGCTGCCGGGTGTCAGATTGCCACCGGTCGCCATCACCTTGATCAGATCCACGCCTCTGGCGATCTGGCGTTCGAGCACTTCAAGCGCCGCGTCAACGTCGGCCGCTTCACCGCCCCAGAAGTGGCAGTGGCCCTGCACCGATGTGATGGGTTGACCCGAGCATACGAGGCGCGGCCCAACGAGTTCGCCTGCAATAATACGATCGCGGATGACCAGTTCGTCCCAGGTGCCACCGCCGAGATCGCGCGCACTGGTGATGCCGGCGCGGACCATTGCAAGGCAGCGGTCCGCAATGAGTTGTTGCAACTCGGCTTGCGACTCC
>CAMAVY010000033.1 GCA_945861675.1 Klebsiella pneumoniae
GTTGCGCCCATGTGCACGGTGGGCACGTGGTAGGACTCGTTGAAGTTGTCGAGCACCACCTTCCAGTTGCACGGCAACCACGACGAGCGCGCCATGGTGCGCTTCCAGCCGGGCAGGTCGAGGTCGCTCCAGGCGTCCCAGATGGGGCCGAGATATTCCTTCAGGCTGACGCAGTTGGTGTCCATGTTCACCCACACGAAACCAGCGAAGGTTTCGCAGGCGACCGGTTCGAGGCGCACTTTTCCGCAGGGATTGCCTTCGGGAAAGTCTTCCTTGTCGGGTGCGAAGTTCAGTTCGCCATCGGGCATGAACGCCCAGCTGTGGTACTTGCAGACGAAGCGCTTCACGGTGCCCTTCGGTGCGTCCACCAGCGGGTTGCCGCGGTGCTGGCACACGTTATAGAACGCTTTCACGCTGCCGTCGCTCTGACGAACCATCAGAATCGATTCGCGACCGACATCTTCCATCTGCCAATCGCCTGGATTGGGCAGTTCCGATTCGCGTCCAAGCAGCAACCAGACCTTGGTCCACATGTTTTCCCACTCCTGGTGGAAGAACTCGCGCGACGTGAAGCGCTCGCCTGGAATTCTGTGTCCGTGGGTTTGCTGTTCCGGCCAGCTCTCAAGCTCACGCCGTATCAATGTCTCTGACATACGAAGCACCTCTGTTAGGGCAATAAGATCGACAAAAGCATGGCAAGCGAAAGGCCACTTGCGTGAATCGTTTACCGGATGCGGGACGCGATTCCTGGCGACGTTCCGAAACGCGCATCAGTCAGACTGCTGTGGCCCCCGGTCCCTTGGGCTGGAGTGTCGCGCGTTGGCCGTTGCAATGGAATGGCGGGTTACGTGACGGCGAGCCGGGCTGGCGAATCGCAGACTGGCCCGCTCAGCCAATTTGGCTGGCCTCGACGCTGTAGGCGCCGGATTCCTCGACGGTCACGTGCAGCGCTTCGATCAGCCAATGCCCGCGCACCCGCACATATTCCTCTTCGTAGAAACCGATGATGCGGTGGTATTGGACGCCGCCGTCGGCGCGCTTGCCGGTGTATTGCATGGTGAAGCGCCAGTGCCCGGTGGCGTGGTCGCCGGTGGGCGTGATGATGGGGTTGAACACCATGTGCGCACTGTTGCGAATGCGGCCACTGGCGCGCACACCGCTGATGTACTGCTTGATGGCCGCATGGCCGCGGGCGAGCACGTTGATGTTCTTGCCTTCCCAGAGGCCGGTTTCGATGAAGCAGGCCGCCACACGGTCCGGGTTGTGGTCGTCGTCGCAGGCCTGGCAGTAGCGCGCCTTCAGTTGCTTGATCGCCTCGATGTCTTCCAGCAGTCGGATGCGCTGCTCGAGAGATTCGGTCATGAGCGCCTCGCTTGGCTCTGAATGCCGGGACAGTCGGTGTTGCTGGATCAGCGCTTTCGGATGATCTGTGCTTGATGCTCAGTCGATCAGCGCGCGGATGTCGCTGGGGTTTGGTGCGCCGGGCTGCAACATCACAACCGCGTCGTCGAAGCCCGCGGCGGCGAAGCGCAGCAGCATGGCTTTCAGCTGGCCGAGGTCCGTCTGGCCGTGCACCAGGATCGTGGAGGCGATCGCCCGGCCACCGCCCGCGGCGCGATATTCGCCCAGCGCCTGAATCACCTCGTCGGGGGTTCGATAGTTTGCCGAGGCGATCCAGCCGTCGTACTTCCGCGCGGCGTACACCACGCCACGGCCCCAGGAGCCCAGCAACAGCGGCGGGCCACCTGCAACACCCGGCCAGGGCGACAGATCGACCTCGTCATGTTTACCGGTTGCGAGCAGTTCGCGCAGCGTGCGCATGCCAACGCGAAAGTCGCGGAAGCGCTGTGTGTACTGGCGGCCGTAGGCGTCGAAGTCCTTCTGCGTTGAACCTGCGCCCACACCGAGCAGCAATCGATCACCACAGATCTGCCGCAGCGACAGCACGCGGTGAGCAAGGTCGACAGGGTGATACAGCGGTACCTGCAGCACTGCTGTGCCGATCTCGACGTCGTCACACACGGTGGCGGCGACTGACAAGGCCACGAAGGGGTCCGTGATCATGAAGCCGCGGCCAATGGCCTGTGCCGACCACAGGCTGGTAAAGCCTTCGCCCGCATAGCGGCGCGCCTGGTCTGCCAGGGTTTTCGTGTTGGCAGCGTCGGTCACCGGGCCGAGCAGGGCTCCTAGTCGCATCGTTGCATCTCCCCGTTTGGCGGTGACTTCATGTTGCTTGCGGTTTCATCGGGTTGGCCACAGCAACAGGCGCAGCGGCTGTCGCGCGTCATTTGTCCTCGGAAACCTACTGTTCCTGGGCAAACTGGGCATAGGCAGACGCCGTGCCGATGGCCATCTTGTCGCCATCGAATGGAATGGACATCTCCGGCGTGAACGCGAGTACGACGCGCTCCGGCGTATCCAGGAACTTCACGAACATCTCGGGTACGAGCCCCTTCGTGAAGGCGTTGCCGTCGTCCTTCGCACTAGCCATGCCGTGTGCCAGCAGACCGTAGAACCACTGCTTGGTCTCGGCGTCGTCGTGAATCACGGTGTGGCTCTCATATGTCACGGTCTTGCCGCCGCCCATCGGCGTGCCCTTGCTGGTAATCACGACGGACGAGCGGCCATCGCGCGCGATCGCCTTGATGCGCACACGTTCGCGCGTTGCCGTCATCCAGATCTTGCCGTTCACCGGCACGTACGCCGTGATCACGCCAATGGGATGCCCGGACTTGTTTGCCCAGCAGAACACGCATTCACCTGCGGTGTTCAGCAACTCCTGCTCGCGTGCCGGGTCCAGCCTGTACTGCTTCACATCGTCGTAGTTGGTCGTTTGCTGGGACATCGGGCGTCTCCGGAATGGGTGGTGGGTGTTACGGGGCCCGGCTGGCGCAGCGCCATGCGCCTGCCGCGACACTGCCGGACCGCAGCGGGAGTATGCCGCCTCACGGGGGCAGCGTCCCCGCGTACAACCTTCCCTCGTACGACCTTCACTAGTACGGGGCGAACGTTGGCGCTGTGTGCCTACGCGGTATCGTTGCGCCCGTGCCTTCCACCCAACAGGAGATTGCAGTGGCCTACACCTGCTTCGACGTTCGCATTCAAGACCAGATTGCCCACGTGGTGCTCAACCGACCCGAGAAGCGCAACAGCATGAACCCTGCGTTCTGGGCAGAGTTGCCGCGCATCATTGAAGACATCGACGACAACGTGCGGGCGCGGGTGATCGTGATCTCGTCGACCGGCCCGCATTTCTCCGCAGGGCTCGATCTCGGCAGTTTCGCGACGGGCGCGCAGCGCGATGAAACCGTCAGCGAGAAGCATCGCAAGCTGCAACATGGCGCATCGTTCTATGAGATGGCGCTGCGCACACAGCGCAGCTTCAATGCACTCGAGCAATGCCGACTGCCCGTACTCGTTGCAATTCAAGGCGGCGCCATTGGTGGCGGTGTTGATCTGGTCACGGCCTGCGACATGCGCTATGCCACCGAAGATGCGTACCTGACTGTGTTCGAGACGAACATCGGCATGACCGCGGATGTCGGCACGTTCCCGCGCTTGTGCAAGCTGCTGCCGGAGGGCATCGTGCGCGAACTGGCCTACACCGGCCGTCGCATGTCTGCGCGTGAGGCGTTCGAGCGCGGCCTCGTCAACCGGTTGTTCGCGGACCACGCCAGCATGTTGGAAGGCGTAGCCGCGGTGGCTGCAGAGATCGCCGGCAAGGCGCCGCTGGCCGTGCATGGCTGCAAGCGCATGATCAACTACGCGCGCGATCATTCGACGGCAGATGCGCTGGACTACATCAGCATCTGGAACGCCAGCATGTTTCAGACGGATGAAATTCGTGAGGCGATGGCCGCCAATGCAGAGCGTCGTCCGGGCGACTTCGCAAGTTTGCCGAAGCGGCCGGGCAGAGGTTGAGCGTGCGCGCGGTTGGCTATTGGTTGTTGTTGCGTAGTTCGCTGGGACTTTGTCCCGTCCAGCGTTTGTCGGCTGACACCCAGCGGCGCCGCAATTTTGCTCATGTCCGGATTGCGGGTGTGCAGGACGGGTAGCAGCAGGCGCTCGACGCGACTGCGCACCGTTGTCGAGTGTTCCAGCGCATGCAGCAAACGCTGCGCATGTTCGCTCAGGATGCCGAACACGTACGTTGGCTGAAGGGCAACCCGCTGTGTGAGCCAGCTGGCATCGAGCTGCAGTGCGTTGCGACGGCTGCCGAACACGACCGGCGCTTGAAAGATGCGCTGGTATTCAGCGCCATACGCGGGTTCGGCATGTGTGACATGTACAGCGCCGACACGCCGATTGCTGGCGAACCTGCGTGGGCCGCAGATCATGCGCGCAAAGGTTGATTCAGTGAGTTCGGGAAACGCGTTCGGGTCCGTGCGTTGGTCGATCAGCCACAGCGCGCTGTCGGTCGCAATATTCGCGCGCGCGTACAGTGTCCGCCGGTCTGCGCCGCGTGCTACGGCGAACTCGATCAGACCGTTCGCGTAACCCCCTGCGACGTTCAGCGCGGCGTTACGTTGGGTCATGCCTTTGATCGGCTGGGTCATGGTGCGGCCTGGCCGGCGCGTCGGATCATGCCTGCGTCCGGCGTGCCTTCGGTACGCGGTAGGTGTTGCAACACTGCGGCACCTCGCCCATGAAACTAATCAGGATGCTTGGCATTGTTGCCGCCAGCTGCTTGGCGCTTGTTGCACTGATCACCGCGACCATCGGCTATGTGCAGCCATCGATGCCCGACGAAGTGCTACTGACAACCTACGACGAACAGGGCGGCGCTGCGCAACGCACGCTCGCAGGTGTGCGCCTGGCTGATCGTGTGTATGTGTCTGCGAATCAGTGGTCCCGTGCCTGGTATTCGCGCGCAATGGCCAACCCTGCCGTGCGTGCCACGGTAGAAGGTCATACGGGTGCCTGCACGGCGGTTGCCGTGACGGGGGCGGAGCTTGCGCGCATCGCCCAGGTCTACGAGATGGGTTTCGTGCTGCGCGTCGTCACGGGATTCGCGCCGCGGCGGTTGTGCGGTTGGAGCAGCGCTTAGGCAGGGGCGCTCGCTCGCCGCGACTGCAAAGGTCTCGGAACGGCTTCGTTCAGGCCGCCACGGGGGCCGCTGACGCCACGAGCGCGGTGTCGACGAACTCGACGAACTCGACGAACTCCGTGATTCGGCCATCGCGGAACGTGATGAGGTCGACCACCTCCGTCTCGTCTGGTGTGCCGCTGGGCATGTGCACAACGAAATCACCCCAGGGACCACCGCGAAGCCGATCAGCGGGTCCGATGTGACGCCTGCACTCAGGCCCGCTCTCGGCAGGTAAAGTCCGCGGCCAATCGATGCGAATACAACCCGCTGGAGCCAAGGTAGTGAAAGAACGTTTTGATGATCTGTTTTCGGTGCGCGGCAAGATCGCGCTGGTGACCGGCGGCTCGCGCGGCATCGGCGAGATGATTGCCGCGGGGTTTCTTGCCAGCGGCGCCAAGGTGTACATCTCGTCGCGCAAGGCCGCCGTGTGCGACGCCACGGCGAGCCGGCTTGCGCAGACCTACGGCGCTGAGTGCATTTCACTGCCCGCTGACCTGTCGAACCTGACGGGCGTAGAAAGCCTGGCCGCGCGTCTGGCCGCACTGGAACCTGCGCTCGACATTCTGGTGAACAACGCGGGCGTGGCCTGGGGCGCACCGCTCGACAGCTTTCCGGAAGTGGGCTGGGACAAGGTGATGGACACCAACGTCAAAGGCGTGTTCTTCCTGACGCAGAAGTTGTTGCCGCTGTTGCGCGCTGCGGCAAGCGGAGCGTCGCCCGCGCGCGTCGTCAACATCGGCTCGGTGGATGGTCTGAAGACCGCTGTGTTCGACAACTTTTCCTATGGTGCGTCGAAGGCGGCCGTGCACCATCTCACCCGCTTCATGGCCGCGCATCTGACCAAGGAACGCATTCTCTTCAACGCGATTGCGCCGGGCCCGTTCCCCACCTGGATGCTCAGCACCGGCGTCGGTTTCGCGGGTGAAACCGAGAATGTGGATTGGGACCGCGTGGGCCGCAGCAATCCCAGTGGTCGCGTAGGTACGGCGCAGGATATTGCCGGGCTCACCATCTTCCTGTGCTCGCGTGCAGGCGAGTACGTGATCGGCCAGACCATTGCCTGCGATGGTGGCGAGGTTGCCGCGTCCTGACGCGTGTGTTGCGGCAAATTCATTTCAAGAGAACAAGGAGGTTATGTTGGATATGGACGTTGTGCTGGGCCTGCCAATCGCCGACACGGTGAGCGGTTATCAGTCGTATGCGCGTCTCGCGGTTGAACTCGGCTATCAGCGGGTATGGCTGCCGGAGACCTACAAACTCGACCCCGTGAGTTTCGGCGGCTGGTTTGCTGCAACCTTTCCTGGTCATCCGCTGGGCATCGGACCAATGCCGGGGCCACTGCGCACCGGCCCGCAGCTGGCCATGATTGCCGCCACACTTGCAGGCCTGGGTGCCAGCGACCTTGAAGTCATTGTTGGCGCGTCATCGCCGGCGATGGTCAAGGGTTGGCACAACCGCGCTGCGTTGACGGTTGCCGGCATGGAATCGCTGCTCGAGGCCACGCGTGCCGCATGCACCGGCCAGCCCACAGCGATCACTGAAGGCGCGTACCGAACGCGCGGTTTCGCCAATGGCCTGGGCAGTGTGCGGTTGCCCATCGGCATGGCCTCGTTTGGTCCGCGCATGCTGCACCTGGCTGGCCGAGTTGCAGATCGTGTTGCGCTGAATATGATCAGCCCGAGCGCCGTGCCGGCATTTCTGGCGGAGATCGCCGAAGGCGCGAATTCGGTTGGGCGTGCGCCACCGCCGGTGACCGTGTGGGCGCACGTGTGTCTTGACCCGACTGAGCAAAGCGTTGCGTTTGCGAAGCGCTTTCTTGCGGGGTACATCCGTGTGCCGGGCTACGACCGCAACTTTGCATTGCAGGGTTTCGGCGACGTCGTCGAGGCGGCCAAGGCTGCGCCGTCTGCGCGCGAAGTGCGCGAGCTCATTCCCGATGCGCTACTGGTATCTGCATTGGGCTTCGGCACGCTGGCGGAGATTCGTCAGCGCCTGGATGCGTATCGCGAACTGGGTGTCGGCGTGGCGATCGTGCCGTCGGTGGTTGCCGATCCCGGCGCGGTGCGCACCTTGACGGCGTTGTCAGGTCTGGCCGTAGACCGCACGATGAACATCTGATCAGTGACCGTCTGGCGGCGTGGATTTGCGCGGCGTGAACTCGATGTGCAGCGCCTGCAGTGCGCGCAGGGCGTAGTTGGGGTGATGGCGCAGATCGTTGCGGCCCGGCGCGAGCCGGAAATCTTCCACGCGTTCGATGAATGCCTTGAAGCCCCAGTACAGCTCGCGGCGCGCCAGCGGCGCGCCCAGGCAGTAGTGCGTGCCTGAACTGAAACCGAGGTGCGACGCTGCGTTGCGCCGTTCCAGGTTCACGGAATCTGGATCAGGGAAATGCTGCGGGTCTCTGTTGCCTGCGGCATAGCGGATATCGATCACCGCGCCCTTCGGAATAAGCACACCGGCCAGTTCCACATCCATGTTGGCTGTGCGCGTCAGCCCCTGCACGGGACTTTCAAGGCGCACGACTTCTTCGCAAAACGTGCGCAGATAACGCTCGGGATCAGCTTTCAACTCGGCCCACACTGCCGGGTGCTGCGCCAGCAGCATGATGCCGGCCGACAGCGCATTGGTGGTGGTTTCGGAACCGCCCACGAATGTGTCCTGCATCATTTCCGCGTGCAGCTCGTTGTCGGTGAGCGTGCGGTTCCACTCCGGAATGACCGTATTCACAAGCGCGGACAGCAGCGACTCGTCCGGCTGTTGCCGCAGGCGCTCGAAGATGGCCTGGAAGTAATGCTGCGCCTCGATCTCCATATCGGTCGCCCAAAGCACCTGCGCTTCGGTCAGCCCGAAGCCGGCGCCCTTGAACCACGCGTCGGTCCAGGCCTTGATCTTCCAGATGTCGGCCTCGGGCGCGCCCATCTGCCGACAGATGATGATCAGCGGCAACGGCACCGCCAACTGCTTCACGATGTCGCACGTTCCCTGCGCGGTAGCGTTGTCAACGAATGCATTGACAAGCCGCCGCGCCAGGGTGGCGACTTCTTCGTCCAGCGCCTTGATGCGCGACGGTCTGAACGCATGATCGAAGAGCGCGCGCATTTCACTGTGTTCCGGGTCGTCGCGCCCTGCGAGCGACACGCCGGGTACCCAACCTTTGGCAAGGAACCGCTCGTAGGCCATGCGGGCGTGGCCGGTCAGCTTGTCATGGTCATTGCTTGCACGACGATTGCTGAAGCGCACCGGGTCCGTGGCGATTTCGCGCAGCAGTTCGTATTGCGTAACGACATACAGACCGGTGCGCGGGTCCATGAACACCGGTGCCTGTTCGCGCAGCAGCGAATAGGTTGGGTAGGGACACTCGAGCACCTCGATGTCGGCCAACGTGGCCTCGTCCAGCGAGCGTGGGCAGACCGGGTCTTCCATACGATTGATCAAAGACATTGGCGATGTTCTGCTCGTGTACGAACGAAGGGTGGATTCGAACGTTCGCGCCGCCGGAACGCAAGTGTCGTCGGTCGTTCGCGCGCAGCGGGCGTCCGATTGTCTGGGCCTCCGGACCAGCGCCGGCGCACGGTCGTTCGCTCTACACTGCACGCCGCGCCCCGGGGCAGTACTTCCCGTCGGCGCGCCTTTTCCCGGTTGTCTGGAGCGCGCCCTGAGCGAATTGTCCATTACCACACTCGGTCTCGCCGACGAGGAGTGGCGCATCGTGCTGTTGTCGCTGAAGGTCGGGCTTGCCGCCATGCTCGCTGGCCTGCCGTTGGCCTATGGCATCGGCTGGTTGTTGGCGCGGCGTCAGTTCCCCGGCAAGACACTGTTCGATGCGCTGGTGCACCTGCCGCTGGTGTTGCCGCCGGTGATCACCGGCTGGCTGCTGTTACTTGCATTTGGCGTGCGCGGGCCGATCGGCAGCCGCCTCGAGGCCTGGTTCGGCGTATCGGTGATGTTCGATTGGACCGGTGCTGCGCTCGCATCTGGTGTGATGGCGCTGCCGCTCATGGTGCGCGCAATGCGGTTGTCCATTGAGGCGGTTGACCGCCGTCTGGAGAACGCGGCGCGCACGCTGGGTGCTACGCCGTGGTGGGTGTTCCTGTCGGTCACGTTGCCGTTGAGTCTGCCGGGCGTCATTTCTGCGGCGGTGCTTGGGTTCGCGCGGTCGATCGGCGAGTTCGGCGCCACCATTACCTTCGTCTCCAATATCCCAGGTGAAACACAGACCTTGCCGCTGGCGATCTACAGCGCGCTGCAGCGCCCGGATGGCGATGCCTCCGTCATGCGTCTGGCGGTGATTTCGGTGTTGCTGTCCATCGGCGCACTTGTGGCATCAGAGTTGCTCATGCGCCGCGGCGCGGGTTCGCGCCATGTCATTTAGCGCGGACATACGTGTGCGCCTCGGCGATGTCGAGGTGGGCGCCTGCTTCGCGATGGACGGCGGGCTGACTGTGTTGTTCGGCCCATCGGGCGTGGGCAAGTCGTCGGTGCTCAACATGGTGGCGGGGCTGTTGATGCCTGACGCCGGGCACATCCGCATCGATGGCGACGTGCTGTTCGACGCGGTACTTGGCGTGAACGTAGCGCCGGAACGTCGGCGTACGGGCTATGTGTTCCAGGACGCGCGCCTGTTCCCGCATCGGCGGGTGCGCGACAACCTGCTGTACGGCCATCGGCTTGCGCCGCAGCAGAACCGTTGGCTGGCGGTGGATGAAGCCGTGGCGTTCCTTGGCATCGGCCATCTGCTCGAGCGCTGGCCGCGCACGCTGTCTGGCGGCGAAGCGCGGCGGGTTGCCATTGGGCGCGCATTGCTTGCGGGCGCGCGCCTGCTGTTGCTGGACGAACCGTTGTCGTTCCTCGATACGTCGCGTCGCGAGGAAATTCTGGTGCTCATCGAACGCATTCGCGACGAACTGCGTGTGCCGATGCTGTATGTGACGCACGATGCCGATGAGGCGCGTCGCCTCGGTACTCAGCGCGTGGAGATGACTACGCCTGCGGTGCGATCGACCGACCGGCGGGAATAATGCGATGGGATCAATCCTGAGCCTGCCTACGCACAACGGAGCCGAACGTGGCCAGCGCCGATCCTGTGTTCAACCTTAACGCCGCTAGCTGCTCGGTCGAGCGCGCACCACTGCGCAGGCTGACCGCGTCAGCAGCGCGAGCGTTCAGCCTGCTGCTGTCGCTCAGCGTGGCCATGGCTTCGTTGTCTGCGTTTGCCGCTGACCGATCTGCCACGGTGACGGTGTTTGCAGCTGCTTCGATGACCGACGTGCTGACCAGGCTTGGACAGGCGTACGAGACGCAGGGTGGAAAAGCGGTGCGGTTTTCATTCGCTGCCAGTTCCACGTTGGCGCGCCAGCTGGCGGCGGGTGCTCCCGCCCAGCTGTTCGTCTCCGCAGACAACGAATGGATGGACTACGCGGCAAGCCATGGCGCTATCGACGTGGCCAGCCGGCGAGTGCTGATCGGCAATCGACTTGTGCTGGTGGCGCCAAGGACGAGCAGGCAGCGGCTGCACATCGCTCGCGGCATGAACCTCGTTGGCGCGCTGGGTGCGCGTGGTCGGCTTGCAATGGCGGATCCGGAGTCCGTGCCAGCGGGCCGCTACGGCCGCACTGCGCTCGTGAATCTGGGTCTTTGGAGCCAGGTAGCCGACCGGCTTGTTCGCGCGGAGAACGTGCGATCAGCGCTCACATTTGTTGCGCGCGGGGAGGCGCCACTGGCGATCGTGTACAGGAGCGACGCAACCGTCGAGCCGGACGTTCGGATCGTAGACACGTTCCCGACAAGCACGCATGCGCCGATTGTGTATCCCATCGCGCTCACGCCTTCGCCGAGCCTCGAGGCGCGTGCGTTCTACACGTACCTGCTTGCACGGGCGCAGCAGCCGACGTTTCTGAGGTACGGCTTTGTCAGGCCATGAACGCTCGCGTGCCCAACCGGCGGGATCAATTCGGACCGACGCGTCTACCGGGGAGCTTGTTGTGCCAATTCATTCGCCAGATGGATCAGCGGGCAGCATCGCGCTGGCGCGTTGATGAGACGCCATGCACAACAGCGAGACCCGCGAGACAAAGCGCGCCCACGCCGATCCACTGCAGCGGCACGTTCAACAGGTGGGCACCAATGGCCAGCCCGATGATGAAGATGGCGTAGCCCGCGATGAAGATCCACAGAGACATGGCGCTGACTCCGCACGACAGAATGCCGAAGAGTCTGGACTCATGTGCCAGGGCGCTCTGTGCGCAAGCGCACCTACGCCGCGGGGAACGGTCAGAGCGCAATACGAATTGCGGCGCCGACCTGAGTCTCTGATTCGATCTTCGAGCCCTGTGTGCCGAACACGAACGCGTCCAGTGTTGTACTCGCGCTGATCCTGTAGCCGATGCGTGCCGCATATTCGAGAAACGTCACGCTGCTCGGTGCTTCCGCGACCCGACCGATCCAGTCGACGTCTGTCGTCACGCGCGCGCCACCGCCGAATGTTCGGCCCCCCGCCAGTGCCAGCGTGAACTCAAACTGTTCGCCGACCGAGACGGACCATGCAACAGCGGCTTTCACGGCACGCGTGGATGTGCGGTCGCCCGATGCGGTCACGGGGAACAGATTGTCGGCACTGGCGGTCTCTGCGTAGCCATCCACGCGCAACCAGCTGCGCGTAATCGACAGCGACACTGCGATTTCATTGCTGTCCGCGGGTCCGCGAGGCTCGTGCGGCGTGTAAAGCGCACCGACGCGTAACGATCCAGCCAGCAGACTGGCGGATGCGTCACTGGTGGCCGCTCCATTCAGGTAGTGCCGGCCGTAGCTCGTGTCGAGTTCAGGCGATCCCCAGGCTGCGACTTCCGCAAAAGGACGAAGCGCGCTGGCGCTGGGGTGCACATAGCGGATGGCCGCGGCCAGCAATGCGGAGCCACGCAGATCGACGTCGACAACTGACTGCCGGACATAGGCGGCGCCGCCCGAGAGCGTGAGGCCCGAGTCGTTCCGCCAACGCGCATTGGCACCGACGGTCGCTGAACCAGTTGCAGCCAATGCGCCGACTTCCGTGGGCGCATCCACTCGCTGATTGAATCCGAGCAGCATGTCTGCACTCGTGCTGAGATGCGTGCTCAGTGCGACACGCTGCTGAGCTATACGCGCCACCGAGGCGCTGACGGACTGCAGCGAGGTGAAGCCAATCTCAGCCACGTCGATGGAGTCAAGCAGCGCGATTGCCTCAGCCAGTTCGTCTGCGCTGCGAAGGTTCAGGCGAACTTCTGCGTCGAGCCCGCCCCCAGGGCTGCTGGCGAGTGTGTCGGTGAATGTCAGGTCGTCGTCGTACGGTCCGCTGACCGCGAACCTGTCTACGCCGGCAGCGTGCGTGATCAGCAGTTCTGCCTCTTGTTGTGCCAACAGCATCGCGAAGCCGCGATAGTCCACCTTGTACACGCCGATCGAACCGGTCGGCAGCGCTACTGGAAGTGTCAGCTGGCAGACACTTGTGGCGTTGTTCACGCCGTTGCCGGCCGTCACTTCGAATGTGTCGAAGAGCACGCTCAATGCGCGGCCATCCGGCGACGGTGTGACAGAAAACGTCCCCGGCGCGCAGCCGTCGTCGGCGCGAGCCGGCGACGCTGCGACCAAAGCGACGGCAGCCATGAGCCACAACAGCTTCATTGCAGTCAGCTCCCGTGAAGTTCCGTGCCTATTGGCAGCTGCGCCATTGCAGGTGATAGACGATGGCGGCCTTGACGTCTTCCGTATCGACCGTGGCGAGTGCTTCGGCGTTGCGTTTGGTGCTCAGGCGCATGCTGGAGTTCGTGCGCAGGTTCACGTCCTCGCCACAAGCGGACCACACCAGCGCGTCTGCGACCAGTTCGTTGGTAATGATGTAGTCGGACTCAAGCGGCCCGCGAAAGGATCTGCGGAACGAGGGGCCGCGACCACCTGCGAAGAAGTACTCAACGTTGAACTGCGACGAGGCGCCAGTCGGCAGACGATTGAAGCCGCGATAGTCGACCGTCAGGATCGATACGCTCCGCCCTTGCGGGACATGTACGGGGATGGCCACGTTGCAGCTTTTGCGGTCAAAAGCCTTGTGCGTTTCACCACCAACGGCTACCTGATATTCGTCGAACAGAATACTCAGCGCCTTCTGATCCGGGCTGAGTGTTGTTGACACTGTGCCGGCCGCGCAGCCGGAGCCGCCGTAGGCTGGCGTGCCCAGCGAAATATCATCGGCATGCGCAGTCGCGGCTGCGAGCAGCCACACCATTGAGGCCAGTAGTAGTTTCATAATGTGCATTCCTGCTGTCTGAAGGTTGATTGATCGGCAGCTGATCTACGCATGTCGTAGATGAACTTCGGCTGACTGGATTTCACATCAGCGGTCAGCAACACAGCCACGATCAACGTCTCCTTTGTATTGCAATGGGGTCGTCCGTTCCGTCCGCCAGCGAACACAGGCAACAGCAGATTGCGTGGGTTATGGCGCTGGAATCACAGGTGTCGGTGTCGCTCTGGCGGCCGCATCAAGTAGCGATTTTCGCCAGCGCACAACGGCCTCGCGTTGCAGTTCGGGAAGTCCGTCGAGCGCCTGCCGCACGGCGCTGTTCGCCGCTGCAACACCACCAGCAACGTCGTCGCTCATTGCGTTCACGCGCATGTCGAACGTGCGCGCGGCCAATACTCGGCGGCTTGCGTAGTCAACGAAGTACACACGCAGCGTGAAGCGGACCTCGCTCGGGTGCAGTCGGAAATCCTGCAGCAACTGCTCGATTTCTGTATCAACCCAGATGTCTGCCGCAACCGCACTCGGCGCTGCCACGGCGTCGCCCGCGTGGTCTGCGACCGCAGCGCGCACCAACGGCGCCAGCATGCGCGCTGGAGTATCGACCCAATCACTGTTGGCGTAGTACGCGAGCTGATGCGTAGCCTGCAGATAGATGATGTGTGGGCTGTCGAAGCCGGCTGCTGCATGCGGTGGGTTGACCACGAACATCGGCCTGCGCTGGATGAGCGTTGCGGATTGCGGAGCGCCTGTCGATGCTTCGCCTGCGTGCTGCGCCCTACCGTCCAACAGGTACAGCTTTTGCTGTACGGGTGGCGTGAACAGCGCACTGCAGCCAGCCAGCGGAAGCAGCAGCAGAACGCCCATCCAGGCGAACGTCCTTTTCTGCCGGACTGCGTTGCACGATCTCGATCTCACGGTGCGCTCCCTTCCTGACGCTTGTATCCAGGCTCGCCCGGACCAGGCGGCACGGCACCGCGCTGCAACAACAGGCCGGTGGGGTTGCGCTCTGTCTGTTCCGTGAGTCGACGCAGCGATACGGTGAGCGCTTCGAGTTCGGCTAGCGTGCGTTGCAGGTCCGGGATGGTTTCCGTGGTCATGCGATGCACGTCGGCGCTGACATCGGCGACCGCTGTGCTCTGTGTCTGTGCTGCTTTTTCAGTGGCAACGCTCATGCTCCGCAATGCATCGGCACCGCGGCCAATACGCGCAATGACGGGGCCCAGATCAGCAGTGCCACGCGCGGTGTTGTCCATCGTGCGGGCCGTGTTCACGAGCGCGGCGTCAAGATGCTCGCGACGCGCCGCGATGGTGTGTGCGATCAGGGCGATGTCTGCGAGTGCGTTGCTGAAGGCGCGGCGATTGGCATCACTCAAGACCGCGTCTACGTTCGCAGACGTGTGATCCAGCTTCGCCAGCACCGAGGTCAGGATGTTCTCCAGTCGCGCGCTGAGTGAGGGCCGCGTCTGAATGATGGGGTAGGGTTGCCCTGCGCGAGCGCGCAGCGGCGGCGAGCCCACTGTGCCGCCACTCAGTTCGACGTAGGCAATGCCGGTGAGCCCTTGAGTCTTCAGCATGGCCACGGTGTCGGCCTTGATCGGTGTGCCGCGCTCAATCGCAAACAGCAGCAGCACGCGTTCGGGGTTGTGCGGGTCGAGGCTGATGCTGTGTACATCGCCCACATCAACCCCGTTGTACTTCACCGGTGCGCTTGGGTTCAGGCCGGCGACCGACTCCTGTTCGACGGCCATGAACAGATCGACGTGGGGTCGGAACAGACCGCCTGCGGCCAGCCACAGCAGGCCGCCGATCAGCGCAGCGCCCAACACCAGCACAAAGGCGCCGATGGCGGCGTAGTTCAGCTTGGTTTCGATGGTGCGCCCCCACTGGATTCGCCATGCCGCCGGCCAGCGGCGATTGCGCGCGCACCCTCGAAGTACTGTCGTACCGCTGGCGCCGGCAGTTGCGAAAGTTCGTCCATGGTGCCGACGGCCTGGACACGGCCCTCCGCCAGCACGGCGACGCGGTCGGCAACCTGCCAGAGCAGGTCGAGATCGTGCGTGATCATGACGATGGTCAGGCCAAACACATCGCGGAGCTCGCGCACCAACTTGTCTACGCCGCTTGCGCCGACGGGATCGAGGCCGGCGGTCGGCTCGTCGAGAAACAGCAGCTCCGGGTCCAGTGCCAATGCACGCGCCAGAGACGCCCGTTTCAACATGCCGCCACTGAGCTCTGCCGGCAGCTGCGCACCGACCTCTGCAGCAAGGCCGGTCATGGCGATCTTCCAGCGGGCAAGGTCGTCGATGAGGGGGTCGTCGAGTGCGGTGTGCTCGCGCAGCGGCAGGCCGACGTTTTCCAGCACTGTCAGCGAGTCGAACAACCCGCCATGTTGAAACATCACGCCCCAGCGTCGCCGTAATGCGAGCCCGGCCGCGTCATCGATACCGCCCAGGTCAACGCCCAATACGCGGATGGAACCGCTGTCAGGCGCGTGCAGCAGGATGAGTTCGCGCAGCAGTGTGGACTTGCCGGAGCCGCTGCCACCCACGATGGCGAAGATCTCCTTGCGCCGAACGCACAGATCGATGTCGGCGTGCACAACATGATCGCCGAAGCGTGTGCTGACGCCGCTGACGTTGATGACTTCCTGGTCTACTGGCATGGGTTCCGCCATGTCACAGATCCAGCACACTGAAGACGATGGAGAACAGTGCATCTGCGACGATGACGAGAAAAATCGACTGCACCACCGCGCGTGTGGTGCTGCGGCCGACCGCGTCTGCACCCCCCCGGGTTTGAAAGCCCTGGTGGCAGCCCACCATGGCGATGATCACGGCGAACACCGGCGCCTTGCCAAGCCCGACGAGACATGTGGTCGGGCTGACGGCCTGCACGAGGCGCGCTGTGAATTCCGAAAACGCGACATCCAGTTGTGCCTTCGCCATCAACATGCCGCCGATCACGCCCAGGACGTCGGCAAACACCGTGAGCAGTGGCAGCGCGATGCACAGCGCCAGGACCTTGGGCAGGGCCAACAGTTCGATGGGTGGAATGCCGATGGTACGTAAGGCGTCGATCTCCTCGGTGACCGCCATGGTGCCAATCTGCGCGGCGTATGCTGAGCCGGAACGGCCGGCAACAATGATTGCAGTGATCAATGGCGCGAATTCCCGCAGCATCGACAGGCCGACCAGATCGGCCACGAAGATGCTGGCGCCGTACTGACGCAGCTGCGTGGCACCCTGGTAGGCGACCACGATGCCCAACAGGAACGCCAACAGCCCGACGATGGGCAATGCATCGAACCCGGCGGTGCGGATGTTGAACAACCATGGCCGCCAGCGAAAGCGCGCCGGCTGGCGGACGCTGGCTGCGAGCGCGACCGCGCACTCGCCGACGAAGGCCAGCGCGGCGGCTGTCTTCACTTGCGTTGCGATGTAGTACTGCCCGGCTTGCGTGCGCCATGCAACTTTCTCTGCAGGAGGCGTCGCTGGCGCAGCCGCGACTTCGCTCAGCCGTTGGGCAACCCGGTCGAGCAGCAACTGCAGATCGGGACGCAGGCCCTGCAGCGCAAGCCCCGCCCCCGACTGCGCTTTCTCGGGTACGGCCAGAAGGCGCTGCAGCAGCCAGGCACCCGCGCTGTCCAGTTCGGTGATGGCCGAGGCATCGATGCTGTATTGCGCGCCGGAGGCACATGCACTGGCAATGAACCGCGTCTCGGACGCGCCAATGTTCACGGCAGTCCATCGACCACTCAACCGCAGCTGTTTTCCTGACAGCTCGATGGCCGCCGGAGCAAGCTCAGCCACTGTGTGTGGAATGCGCTGGCTCTGGCAGTGCGTGCGCGGAAAAGCTGCTCACCGGCGTGTTGTTCGGCGGCGCGAAGCCGGCCGTCACTGTTTCGACGATTGATTGCGCGGCGTCCATGAGTTGCTGCAGGTGGGCCTGTCCGCGCGCGCTTTCTGCGTAGATTCGATAGAGCGGCTCGGTGCCTGATGGCCGGGCAGCGAACCAACCGTCGGCGGTGTACACCTTGATGCCGCCCAGCGCAGCGCCATTGCCGCTGGCGTGTGTCTGAATGCGAACAATAGGCTCACCGGCCAGCACGTTGTCGGTGACGTCGTTGACTGTCAGCGCGGCCAGCCGATGTTTCTGTCCTGGCGTCGCTGGCGCTTCCCGACGGGTCGCCACGTGTGGGCCGAACTGCTCCGTCAGCGCAACGTAGCGTCGGGCAGGGTCCAGCCCCGTACGCGCGGTGATCTCGGCGGCGAGCAGCGCCGCGGCAATGCCGTCCTTGTCCGTGCTCCAGACAGTTCCATCGAGGCGCAGGAAGCTTGCACCCGCGCTCTCTTCACCGGCAAAGCCCAGGCTGCCGTCAAGCAGACCCGCCGCGAACCACTTGAACCCAACCGGCACCTCGAACAACCCACGACCGTGATGCGCGGTAATGAGGTCGATCATGCCGGTGCTGACCATGGTCTTGCCGATGGCTGGAAGATCGCCCCACTGGGGCCGGTGCTGCAGCAGATAATCCGCACACACCGCTAGGTAGTCGTTCGCCGGCATCAGACCGCCCTGCGGTGTCACGATGCCGTGTCGGTCGTGGTCGGGATCACAGGCAAATGCAATGTCGAAGCGTTGGCGAATGGCCAGCAGACGATGCATCGCCGAGGGCGACGAAGGGTCCATGCGAATCACGCCATCGTGGTCGAGACTCATGAAGCCGAACTGCTGGTCCACAACGTCACTGACGATGTTCAGGTTCACGCCATAGTGGTCGGCGATCTCGCCCCAGTAATGCACGCCGGCGCCGCCCATCGGGTCGACGCCAAGATGCAGCCCGGCACTTCGTATCGCGGCCATGTCGATCAGATTGCCCAGTTCGGCCACGTAGGTGCCGCGAAAGTCGTAGCTGTGTGTGGTCGGCACGCGCAGCGCCTGGGCGTACGCGATGCGCTGCACGCCGGCCAGTCGGTGTTCAAGAAAACCATTTGCTGAAGCTTCGATCCAGCCGGTGACCTCGGCCTCGGCTGGACCGCCGTGGCACGCGTTGTATTTGATGCCACCGTCACGCGGTGGATTGTGTGATGGCGTCACGACGATGCCGTCGGCCAGACCAAACGTACGGCCGCGGTTGTAGTTGATGATGGCGTGCGATACCGCGGGCGTTGGCGTGAACGCGCCATCGACGGCCAGCATGACGTCGATGCCGTTGGCTGCCAGCACTTCGAGCGCACTGGCGCAGGCTGGCCGCGACAACGCGTGCGTGTCTACGCCGAGAAACAACGGGCCGTGAATGTTGTGGCTGTGGCGATACATGCAGATCGCCTGCACGATGGCTTGCACATGCCACTCGTTGAATGACGTGTCCTCTGCGGCGCCTCGATGCCCGGACGTGCCGAACGCGACACGTTGAGCCGCGACGCTGGGGTCGGGCGCATTGGCGTAGTACGCGGTCACGACCTGCGCAACATCGATCAACGGGGTGCGTCGTGCAGATTGCCCGGCGAGCGGGCTCTCCGTCGGCGGGAAGCTCTCCATCTGCATCATGGCACTTACCTGAAAGGCAACGAATGCAGGGAACACTGCTGCAATTGCCTGGGCGCGCTCTGTGCGGCAATTCACTTATGTGCAGTGGCTGCGCCGTTCCAAGCGGCGCGCGCCATGGAAGCGCGGCATTCAGGTCATGCGCCCGGCAGAGTGCGTCAGCGAACGGTCTCGATCTGGTGCGGCGTGCACATTGCCGACACGTGTCCCACACGTCATCGCCGCACCTGGTGATGCACCATCGACTGCAAGGACTACACCATGATCAATCTTCGAATTGGCGCAGCGGGCATTGCCCTGCTGGCTTCACTGGCCTTCAATGCGGTTGTCGCGGAAGCGGCACCGCAACATGCTGCGCACTTCGTAGCGACGCTGTCCGGGGCGAGCGAAGTCCCCGCTGTTATCAGCGACGGCAAAGGTGCCGTACAGGCCACATTGAATTCCAAGCGCACTTCGCTGAACTGGAAAATCACGTACAGCGGCCTGAGTGGGCCCGTCACCGGTGCGCACTTTCACGGGCCTGCCATGGTCGGCGAGAACACTGGCGTGGCGGTGCCTTTGTCGGGTGCCATGAAAAGCCCAATTACCGGCAACACCAAGGTGACAGCGGCACAAGTGGCCGACCTGCTCGCTGGCAAGTGGTACTTCAATCTGCATACCGCAGCGAACCCCAATGGCGAAATCCGCGGTCAGGTGTCGATGAAGCCCTGACACCGGGATTGACTGCCGGCGGCAAACTGAACTGAGTGCCGCCGGCAAAAGCTCCAGTGTTTTGTGCGCGCTTCCTAATGCGTGTTCTGCACGAACACAGCGCGAGGCGAAGCAAACGGATTCACGAGTGTTGAGTCGGTACCTGCGGGTTCTGCCGCTGGAAAACGCTCTGCCATCACCTGGCGCACCGCTTCTTCCTTGTCGGCTTGTACATCAATCATGACCAGATGCTTGCCGGCCGCCAGCGCGAAGTGAAATGGCGCCAGCTTGTAGTTCTCGCGTGAGATCCCGAGCATCACGCCTTCCCACAATCCAAACGCGGCGATCAGTGCAGCTGCACCCAGCACGATCATCCACTCGTGCGTCGGTGGAAACGTCTCAACGCTGATCAGCACATAGCCTGCAATCAGACCCACCAGCCCGCCGACAATCGCGAAGCGCAGGCCGGTGTGCACGAAATTGAGCTGTTGATAGGGCGTGGCCGCGTGAATGCCGCGCCGCGTCAGCCCGGCCTCATTGCGCGACACGACATGGAAGTCGCGGTCGCGTATGCCGAGCCCGTTCATCGCGACGGCCACGCGCTCGCACTCCGGCAGGTCCGAAGCAAGATAGTAGAGGCGTTGCATTTTGTTTCCTCGGTAGTGGCGGCCACTCGGCGTCGCCACGCAATCACACTGGCGGATGTGCCAGCCTCTGCGAGCGCACATGCTGCTGTCAGTTCGGCAGCGCACGTGCGCAGTGTCTGGTGTTGGCGCCGTGGCTAGCGCGCCGACAGGTTCACCTGCTCGCCGACAGGCCGGCCTCAGCGGTAGATGGCTTGTGCGTGATTTGCCTTCCAGGTTTGCTCCAGATAAGCCGCGTCTGCATCGCTGCGCGGGTGTACGCCGATCAGGATGCCGCCGTTGCGTATCCCCTCGTCGTAGTCTTTGACGCGCTCCTCCGGCATGTTCCAACCGACCAGCGCGCCGACGATGCCACCGGTTGCAGCGCCAGCGCCCGCACCTGCGATAGCAGCGGCCAGTGGCCCGGCAATGATGAGACCCAGGCCCGGTATTGCCAGCGTGGCGCCAACGGCCGCAATGGCTGCTGCGATGGCGCCAACAGTGCCACCGATGGCGCCGCCAACGCCCGCACCTTCGGCTGCCTTGTTGCCGAGCTCGGTTTCGGTGCCTGCGGGCACGAAATAGCGCGTCTTCGTGTCGTCCGACATCACGACGTTCACGTCGCTGTTTGCATAGCAGCGGTTGTTGAGGGCGTTGAAGCCAAGCTCAGCGCTTTCGCGGTCCGGGAACAGTGCCGTCATCAACGGTTTGTTATTGCTCATGTGTCATCGCTCGTGGAGTGAAGCTGTGAGGTGATCTGTCTGCGGCCCAGTCCTGCCGGCACGTTGAACGAACTCAAACGCCAGCCCGCTGAACGGACGTTGCCAGCTTGCGTACCAACGGACTGGCGTGCTGCCGGACAAAGCGCCGATGGTTGACGGGTGGTGGCGCTACGTCGGTGTAGCCGGGTTCCTACACAGCATCGGCCCATGCATGGCGAGCATGCGCGCTGCGTGCAGCCGATAAGGTCCGGGCGGGCAGCGGCTAGTGCAACACCCCTGACTGAATGTCGGCGGTCTTGTTCGTGGTCACTGCATCTGGCGCCCGATGCGGCACCGTTGGCTGCGCCTGGCGCATGGAACCGAACGTGCGTGCGTACACCCAGGTGAACTCGGCGCCCAACAGGAATATCTGCGCGGAGTAATAGACCCAGATGAGGACGACGATCAGTGAGCCCGCGGCGCCGAAGCCAGAAACCACGTTGGTGCCACCAATATAGAGCCCGATCAGCGTCTTGCCGATGGTGAACAGCGCCGCCGTGACCGCAGCGCCCAGCCACACGTCACGCCAATCTACTCTCACGCGCGGCAGCGCCTTGTAGATGAACGCGAACAGCAGCACGGTCAGCGCGAAGGTTGCCAACGCATTCAGCAACTGCGCCAGTTGTACCCAACCGAGGAAGTGTCTGCCCCACCAGTTGCCAAACGCGACCATCGCGGCGCCGAACACCAACGACACCATGAGTAGAAACGCGACACCGCAGATCATGCCCAGCGAAAGCAGACGAGCGCGCAAGAGGTGCCACAAGTTCGCGGATCGAGCCTGGCTGGGTACCTGCCAGATGCGATCCAGTGCGTTCTGCAGTTCAGCGAAGACCGACGTGGCGCCGATCAATAGAAATGCCAGACCCACCATCGCCGCGTTGATGGACTGCGATGGTTCGCTGACAGTGGCCAGCAGATGCTCGATGGCCGATGCACTGTCGGTGCCCATCAGTCCACGCAACTGACCGAAGATCTCGCCGCGCACCGCATCTGCACCGAACACCAAGCCGGCGATGGAAACCACGATGAGTAGAAAAGGTGCCAGCGAGAACACGGTGTAGTAGGCGAGTGCAGCACCCATGCTTGGCGCGTAGTCGTCGAGCCAGGCTACCGATACGTCAGCGACGAGCCGCCATCCTTGGCGCGCGCGCAGCCAGCCGGTCGCCAGCATCGGCACGTTTCGAAGGGTCAAGGCGCGCCGTCTGACACGCCCGAAGCACGCTGCAGGGCAGACGGGTGTCAATGTCGCAGGCTGCGCTTTGGCTGAGTGCGGGTCTCGATCCAGCGGGATCGCAGTGCGCGTTGAGGCGCTTGCTTGAGTGACTTGACCTCGGCCAACGCATCGAGCCTTTCACTCAACTCCTGTTCTGCGGGGGTTTCTGCAGGGCGTATGCCTGAGGGTTCGATGCCTTGTGTTCGTTCGACGTTTGGCGCAGGTGACGACACTGCGCGCCAGCTGCCGAATGCGGCTGTATCGCTGAACGCGTTTGCTTCGCTGCTGCCGCGGTGCAGCAGCCGTTCGACGTACACGCTGGTCGCGGGCGGACGTTGGCTGAATGTGGTGATGTTGTTGTCATCCTTCCACCTGTAGATGTCTTCGCCATGGGCTGTATGGAGCCCACACAGTTGCGCCACCACCAGGAACAGCAACGCGCAGCGTGGCGCCGTCAGACGTCGCCACCTCCATGCAGCGCCTGCGCGCAGTCGCCGGCTCGTTGCGCAAGCCATGTCCCGGCGCATCCGCTGCGGCATGCGATGCATGGATCAGTCGCGGTCGCGACGATCGTGCTCGCGGCCATTGTCATCGTGGTTTCGACCGCGGTCGTCATGACTGTGCGCGTTGCCGTTCCCGCGTCCGCGCTGACGGCGAGCCTCGTACTGCGGCACGTACTGCTCGCGGTACCAGTTGTCGCGCACGAAATACACCGGATGGCTGCAGGCATCGTAGCGGCGGCAATAGCGCCGCCAGTTGCGCTGGTGGTTGGTCGGCACGCGCAGGTACAGCGGCTCGCTGTGGGCGTAGCGCGAGCGGCGCTCGATGATGCGCACATTCCGGTACACAACGGGTGGTCGTTGCATATCGCCGAGGTCGATGCGGCCGTAGAAGTTCGGTTGTCCGAGGCTGATTGAGATGCCAACGTTCTCTGCCGAGCTGGGCGCGGCAGTACCTACAAGCAGCGTGCCGGCCAGCAGGGTGCCTGCGAGCAAGGACAATGCCCGGGTCGAGCATGGAGTTTTCATACTATGTCGCCGTTGTGTTCAAACAGCAGGCATTTGGATCGATCTACAGGGTGATCACTGTGCGCCCTCGTACATAGGCAGGCAGCAAAATCTGCGAAGGGTCGCGACGGCGCGGCAGCCACACGTTCGATATCGAACGGACGTTGCGCCAGCTGTGGGCCAGGATGCAGGCAGAGGCACATGTTGCCCCGGTGCGCGAAATGCGCCGTCGTCCGCAGATTGACCGTGCATGACCAATGGCTGGGCTGTTGGCTGCGGGCCGGTCCGTGCACATCAACTGAGAAGAAACTCGACGGTGGCCTTGTTGCAGATTCACTTGGGTTTTGAAATGGAGTACGACTGCGCAGGGCCGACGCCGATGCTGCTGTGCCTCACAGTGCATCACTCGCGCGCGCCGGATGTTGTACAACCCGATCGGCTGTCGATGTGGCCGGCGGTACCCGTGAGCGCATACCGGGATCGATTCGGCAACTGGTGTACGCGCCTGACGGCGCCACAAGGGCGCTTCGTTCTGCGCACCGATGGTGTCGTTCAAGACAGCGGCATGCCGGACGTGGTTGCGCCCTCTGCGCAACAGCTGCCCGTGGAAATGCTGCCCGAATCGACGCTGCTGTTCCTGCTCGGAAGTCGCTACTGCGAGACTGATCTGCTCAGTAGCTTCGCGTGGTCGAACTTCGCAAACGAACCGACAGGCTGGGCGCGTGTGCAGGCGGTGTGTGACTTCGTGCACCAGCACATCGAGTTCGGCTACCAGCATGCGCGACGAACGCGTACCGCGTGGGAAGTGTTCAACGAACGCCGAGGGGTGTGTCGTGACTACGCTCACCTTGCCGTGACGCTGTGTCGCTGTCTGAACATTCCAGCGCGCTATTGCACCGGCTACCTTGGCGACATGGGCACGCAGCCGCCGTATGGCCCCATGGACTTCGCGGCCTGGTTCGAGGTCTGGCTGGGCGACCGCTGGTACACCTTCGATGCGCGCAACAACACGCCACGCATCGGACGCGTGCTGCTGGCACGCGGCCGCGATGCTTGCGATGTGGCCATTGCCAACACCTTCGGGCCGAACATGCTGACGCATTTCCAGGTCTGGACGGACGAGGTCGCCCAAGTGCGAGGTGTCATGGCGTGACCTATTGCGTAGGTGTCACGCTTGAGGAGGGACTGATCTTCGCCAGCGATTCGCGCACACATGCCGGCGTCGACAACTTTGCGAAGTTCTGCAAGATGACGGTGTTCGAGCGGCCAGGCGATCGCGTGCTGGTGCTGCTCAGTTCCGGTGGGCTGGCAGCAACGCAGGCGATCATCAATGTGCTGCGCCAGCGGGCGCTCGGCGCACCGCCGCACATCTGCAGCGTCAAGTCGATGTTCGATGTGGCCATACTCGTGTCCGACGCGATGCGCGACATCGAGCGCCGGGACGGGCCATTCATGGAAGGCGGCGGCCTGAAGTTCAATGCATCGTTCATCCTCGGTGGGCAGATCGCAGGCGACGGCGCGCGATTGTTTCGGCTATACGCGGAGGGCAACTTCATTGAGGCAGGTGGCGACACGCGCTTCCTGCAGACCGGTGAGGCGAAGTACGGCAAACCCATACTCGATCTTGCGGTTACACCGACGGCGACACTCGAAGATGCGACCAAGTGTGTGCTGGTGTCGTTCGACTCGACGATGATCAGCAATCTGTCGGTGGGCATGCCCATCGACATCCTGTGTTACGCGCGCGACAGCCTGGCGGTCACGATGCGGCGGCGTTTCGATGCCGGTGATGCCTATTTCGACGCGCTGACCAAGCAGTGGCTGGAAGGTACGCGCAAGGTCTTCCGGGAGTTGCCGGCGCTCAAGTGGTAGTGTTGCCTTCGATCGCACGCGTGAGATTGCTCAACGCACCACGCCCAGCAATGCCTCGCCCCAACCCTGCAGCGGTCCGAGTGGATTGCGGTGCACTTCATCTTCGAGAATTGTCGGTTGGCCGCCAGTCAGTTTGTAGACCAGCGAATCGTCGACGAACACCAGTAGCGCATCGAAGCTCCAGCCTGTCGTCCGCACCTCGCGCTTGAAATCGAACGAGTCGAGCCAGAAGTCACCGACACGATCCCGGCTCAGCTTCTTCACCGAGATGGCGTAGCCGGTGCAACGTTGACCAGCATGCAGGCAGTCGCGAATGCCGCGGTCGATGTCCTCGGGTTCGATGAGTGCCGCCGCTGAGAAGCGCTGCAGTACATCGGCGAAGTGCAGCAGGGTCACGACCGCGTTGAGGCGTGGATCGAGACCTTGCTGGTGCACGTGCGCCCGCGTCGCGGTGTAGGGGGTGATGGCTGCGAGCGTTTGCGTGGCGTCGTCGTAGTTGTGCCAGGCGGAGGCGACCTCGACTTTGGAACTGGGCAGCAGTGACTGGCAGCCCGCCGATACGATGCAGGCGAATATGAGAAGTAGCTTGCGTGTGGTGGACGCTGAAGTCATGGACAGGACTCTGGGACAGGGGGCGCCCTGCATATTTACAGCAATGAACATGGATTGCATTGCGGCTGGTCAGCGACACGCAGATAGACGTGCCCTTTCACACGAGCATCAACCAAACCCAGCGATTCATGCGGCGTTGTTAAGCACACCACAGGAGGTGAGCGTGGCTCCGTTCGACAGCGCACCGAAGTTCCGTCGTTGCCGAGGCGCTAATGCAGGCGCGTTCCGACGAAGCGTGAGCAAGTCTCCAATTCCGTCGGGAAACGCGATTCTTCCAACATGCGGGGGCGACGCGTGCGCTGCAGGGCTGCTTGGTGTGGGCTGTGCTTGGTGGCCTTGCTCGGCGGCTGCGCGTCGCCGATGTCGACCTCGACCGCGACGATGAACGTCGACGATGAGCCAATGATCGAGCTCCCGACGCGCTGGGGCGAGGCGACGACGACATCGGCAGCTATGTCTGCTCAATATATGCCTGCTCAATACATGGATGCACCGGTCAGCGAACTTGTGCGTTGGTGGACGCGCTTCTCAGACCCGCTGCTTTCATCACTCGTCGAACAGGCGTTGCTGCGCAATGTCGATGTTCGGCGTGCCGAGGCGGACCTGCGCCGCGCGCGGGCCGTACGTGAGCAACGATCGGCCCTGTTGTGGCCGGTGCTCGACGCCTCCGCCGATGTGCGCCGTGATGCCAACAGCAACGAACGCTACTCGGCAGCGTTGGATTCGAGTTGGGAGATCGACCTGCTTGGCGGCATTCGCGCGGCAGTGCGCTCAAGTGACGCGCTGGCAGGTGCGAGCGGTGTGACTCTCGATGATGTGCGGGTGTCGATTGCGGCGGAGGTTGTCATTGACTACGTGGCGCTCCGCGCTGCCCAGGGGCGTGTTGTGATCGCGACCACGAATGCGTCGGTACAGGGGGAAACGTTGCAGATCACGCGCTGGCGCCAGCAGGCGGGTCTCGTGACGGCGCTGGAAACGGCGCAAGGTACGGCAGCACTCGCGCAGACACTTGCTCAGCGCGACGCGTTGGCGCGCGAGGTTGAGGTAGACATGCATGCGCTTGCCGTTCTGACCGGTGCTGCGCCCGCAGCGTTGAATGCGCAACTCGACACGCGTGCCGGCGTGCCTGCAGTGCCCGCGGTCGCGGGTGGCATTGTGTTCGGGGTGCCCGCAGACACATTGCGCCAACGACCGGACGTGCGGGCTGCGCAGTTGCTCGTGGAAGCTGCACAGGCGGACGTCGAGCAGGCAGTTGCCGCACGTTTTCCTGCGTTGCGCCTGTCAGGTTCGATCGGCGTGAGCGCCGCGACCACCAGCGGTTTGTCAGCAGGCGATGCGTTGCTGCGGGCATTGCTCGCCAGCCTGTCAGTGCCGCTGTTCGATGGTGGTGAGCGGCGCGCGACGGTGCGCGTGCAGGAAGCGGCATTGGCGGGCGCACGTGTCGATTACGTGGCGGCCGTGCTGATTGCACTGCAGGACGTCGAGGACGTGTTGTCGTCGATGCGCGGTGACCGGGCGCGGCTTGTGCATCTGCGTGAAGCTGCACAGTCGGCGGGCGTTGCGGCGCTGCTTGCGCGGCAGCGCTACGGCAGTGGGCTGATCGACTTTCTCACGGTGCTCGATACCCAACGCACGCAACTTGCCACACAGGACGCGGTGGTTGCGGCGGAAGGAAACCTTGGCATCGACCACGCGCGGCTGTTCAAGGCGCTGGGTGGCGGCTGGTCGGAAGAGGCCACGCAATGAACTCCGTGGAGCCTGCGCAGCTTGCCCCGGTCGTTCGCGCTGCGCCGGCGGCGGATGTCAGCGTGGCTGCGTTGCTGGGCGAGCCACCCGTACCTGCCTGGTATCGCCGCCGCATCCTGTGGCTCGCGCTGCTCGGCGTGCTGGCGTTGGGCGTCGGCTTCTGGTTCTGGCGTGCCGCCCAGCTCGCGAATGCGCAGCCGACCTATATATCGCAGCGGGTCGCGCGCGGCGACGTCACGCTGCGCGTGACTGCGAATGGCACGCTGCAACCCACGCGCACCATTCAGATCGGCAGCGAGTTGTCAGGCACCGTGCGCAACGTCTACGTCGATGTGAACGACGTTGTTCGCAAAGGGCAGGTGCTGGTTGATCTGGACACCCAGAAGCTGGGTGATCAAATCCTGCGCTCAGGCGCCGCGCGCGCTGCCGGGCTGGCACGCGTGGCGCAGAGTGATGCAACGCTGGCCGAGGCGCGCGCCAGTATGGGACGGTTGGAGACGGTCGCGCGCTTGTCGGGCGGCAAGGTGCCGTCGGCCGCCGAACTCGATAGTGGCCGTGCGAGTCTTGCGCGCGCGCGTGCGGATCTGAGCAGCGCCCATGCCAGCGTGGCGGATGCCGACGCGGCGCTGTCCACCGATCGCATCAATCTATCGAAGGCGTCCATTACCGCGCCTGCGAATGGTGTGGTGCTGACGCGCAGTGTGGATCCGGGCAACGCCGTTGCTGCCTCGCTGCAGGCGGTGACGTTGTTCACGATCGCCGACGACCTGCGGCGGCTGCGCCTGTGGGTGTATGTGGATGAGGCAGACGTGGGCGCCGTGCAGGTCGGGCAGCAGGCCACATTCACGGTCAGCGCATTCTCCAGTCGAACGTTTCCAGCGCGCATCACGCGTGTGGCCTTCGGTTCGACAGTGACCGACAACGTGGTTACCTATCTGACCTATCTCGATGTCGACAACCGCGACCTCAGCCTGCGTCCAGGGATGTCGGTCACGGCATCGATCGTGGCCACGCAGCGCAGCAATGTGTTGCTCGTGCCGAACAGCGCACTGCGCTTTCATCCCGGCACGGCCGAGCGCGCTGATGCCGCGAAGGGCGGCGTGATGGCCAGTCTGACACCGCGAATGCCGGGGCGACGCAGCGGCGGTGGCGGCGGACGCAGCAGCGCACGCGCGCCGGTTGCGCGCGAGGTGTGGGTATTGCGCAACGGTGCGCCGGTGTCTGTCGCCGTGCTGCCGGGCATCAGCGATGGCCGCATGACTGAAATCACAGGCGGCGCTCTGCGCGCGGGCATGGCCGTGATCACGGATCAGAAACTGGCGCCAGCGGCGTGACCAGGGCGCCCGCATGAGCACGCAGATGGTGACGGGCGATGAGGTGCTCATCCGCCTGCGTGGTGTGAGCAAACGATATGGCTCGGGTGCGACGGAACTGATGGCGCTGAATGCCATCGATCTCGACATTCGTGCGGGCGAGTTCGTGGCAGTTATGGGCCCGAGCGGTTCCGGCAAGTCCACCGCCATGAACATCATGGGTTGTCTGGATACGCCGAGTGCGGGCCAGTTTCTGTTCAAGGGCGCGCACGTTGAATCGCTGACGCGTGATCAG
>CAMAVY010000034.1 GCA_945861675.1 Klebsiella pneumoniae
CGAAACCGGCAAGAAACGCCCGGACCGACGCAGTGGGCCACGCCGCAACAACGACGGCACCTGAGGCGCGCCCGCCTCCGTTTGGGGTGTTCCGTTCTGTGCATCGCGTGCAGCATCGGGCGGCACCTGCGGGGCACCGACCCCACTCAGTTTGCGGCCTGTGGCACCCAGAGTTTGAACAACGCGCCATCTGCACCGGATTCGTAGTCCAGGTTGCCGCCGATCTGCTCGCGTGCCAGGCGATGTGCAATTGCCAGTCCCATCCCTGCTCCACCCTTCGTGCTCGATTTCGCGTCCGCCAGATGAATGCACTGCTCAGCGCTGAGGCCCGGGCCGTTGTCAGCCACCTCGAATACGCGGTTCGCACGTCCGTCGCGATAGCGACCTTCATGCACGCACAATCGCACAACGCCGGTGCTGGGCGTGACGGCCTCGATTGAATTGCGCGTGAGGTTGATCAGGATCTGCCGCACATACTCTGCGCACCTCACGGTCGCATGGGGGTCTGGTGCTTGCTGCACATCGAGTTGCACCGCGTTTCGTTCCGCCAGGGGCTGCAAAGCGAGAAACACATCGCCGAGCAAAGCAGCGACTGTCGTAGATGGCACCGGCTGCGCACGGGCCACACCTGTTGAAGCTGATGGCATGCTGCGCGTGCGCTGCGTCAATTCGAATGCGCGCGTCTGCAGCAGCGTTGTCGCCCGTGAGAGCTCGTCTTCGACCACCTGCAGGTACTCGTTGCGCTGACGCGCGGCAGAATCGTCCGCGACGCTGTCCATGTATGTTGACGGCAGGTCGTCGGTCGGGGTATTTGCGGGCGTCGGCGCATTGCGCAGCAGATGCAGATAGTTGGCGATGACGGCAAGCGGATTGCCGGTCTCATGAATGAGTTCACGCACCTCGTAGTCGCTGGCAGCTGCAACGAGTTCCAGCTCCCGACGCAGGTTCTCGTGCGCCTCGAACACGCGATCGTCATGCTCAACCCACTCGCCAATGGCGAATGCCAATGCGATGTGGCTCGCGTCCGGGCCGAGCCCAGGTAACGGCGACGACAGCAGTACGCGCCGACCTTGCTGGCCGACGACTGTTGTGAGTAGCAGCTCTTCGCTCTTCAGCGCTGCGAAGATGGCGTGGTCAATGTGTGCAGTGGTTTCCCACAGCGAGATCCGCACAGTCATGCCATTGGCCGCACCGCGTGCGATCTGCGATCGCAGATTGGTCTGCGTGACGCGGATGTCCGGATGGTTCCTGGCCACCAGTACTTGGCCATCTGCGGACTCGGCCAGCAGCAGCACACGTGCACCGAATGCACGCTCCAGATACGGTGTTGGATCTGCCTTGCTCGGCGCGAATGAGAGTGTGTCCCGCCATAGTTGCGCGCGCCGCATCCAGGCTTGCAGATCGCTCAGCTCATCGCGCGCGGTTTGCTCCTGAGCATTGTCCCAGTCGACTGGCAGTCCGGCCGACTGCAGGAGTGCTGCGAGTCGTGTCGCCACTAAGTTCTCGGTGCTGGATACGGTTTGTTCGCCAAGCCCCAGGAGTTCGCTTGAGTAGTTCGCGCGCTGCGCTGGCTCAGTCAACGCAGTGACAGCCAGTCGCAGTAACAGCGGTGCATCGATCAGATCCGCAATCGGATAGTGGCGATAACGCACAAGTGTCGATGCCTCGCCGGCCACACCGCCCATGCCGTCAAAGGCGAGCCCGGCGAGCACATAGAACCGCGCCTCAATCGGAAACAGCATCTGCAGCTGTTCGCCGAGCAATTCCGCCAGGACAGCGCTGTGGAGTTGCGCACGCCAGCGTTGCACGTCCATGGGCTGACGCGATTGCACGAGATCGACAACGTGGCTGACGAGACGTCTGAGCGCCGGGACGCTCAGACGTTCAATGGTTGCCGTCGCCGACCAGGGCGTGCCGTTGGACACCTGCGTGCCCAGCAACTGCATGAAAGAGCGCTGCAGCAGCCCGTCGAGCATGAGTATTCGACCGACGGCTTCATGCGGGCGCGCGCCGGCTGCCGCACGCATGAGGCCCAGCATGCATACAGCGGACGGTGGTCCGCCAACTGAGGAAACGCCAGTCGGGATGTCTGGTGATTGGGATTTGTACACGTGGCTTGCTATTGGCTTTGTTTAGACGATAGCCGATGCCACTCAGTGCAGTCCCAGGCACTTCTTGAATCGACGATCGCCAAACTGCCACGACTCAAGGTGCTCTGTCGACCAGTCGCTTCGTCAGAAGCACAAATTCATGTGTCCCAAGCGCGGACGGTGTGGCTATGATCGTGCGCATGTCTACGACCCAAGCCATTCCGACCATTGTGGTGTCCGCACGACAGGCACGCCAGTTGCAGCTACTTGGCGCAGGCGTCTACGCGCCTGTGCTGGGCTATCTGGACGCTGAGTCGGTCGCGCGCGTACTTGCGCATTCGACGCTGCCGGACGGCACGCCATGGTCTGAGCCGATCGCGCTTGCACTGCACGCGCCTGCGGAAAGTGATCAATGCGTGCTCAAGGATGGCGAAGGCCGCACGCTCGGTGTCGGGCGCATATCGACCGTCGCCAATAGCGATGGCACGCGCAATGTCATCGGACGGCCAACCAACATCCCTGCAGAGCTGCGACTTTCCACGCTGGTTGATTCAATTTCGGCAAGCGGCCGGTTCGTTGCCTATGCGGTTGACGGCTGCCTGCACAAGGCCGACGTGGCGCACCTGCTCGCGCAGGTCCCCGACGACACGCCAGTGCTTGAGTTGCGCCAGGTCGATTGTTCCGATGAACCATGTCACATGCTGCACGCAACGGAGCTGGCCAATACTGCGGCGATCGGACGGCTCGCGCCGCGCCCTGTGACGGTGTTCGATCTCCCGCGTCTGACCGGCCCGCTGTTGAACCGTCAGGAGACCCTTGAGCGCATCGCCGGCAACCTGGGCGCGGCCAGGCTGCTGCCAGCGCTCAATCCGGAACCGCAAAGCCGCGGCCTCCGGGATCAGAGCAGCGGCCCGAATGAACAGGGCGTCAGCACCCATCAAAAGGTCATTGGCGCGGTCATCAGCCGCCGGTTCGGCGTGGTATCGGACGCAACCTGGCCAGACGTTGCCGCAGTGCTGCGCGCCGCTTACCTGCCTGCGGGTCACCGCGGCCTGACGATCCTGTTGACGGGGTTGTCAGGCTCCGGCAAGTCGACCATCGCGCGGGTACTCACCAGCACCCTGATGACCCGCACCCTGCGCCCGGTGTCACTGCTCGACGGCGACCTGATCCGTCACCATCTGTCGCGTGGGCTCGGCTTTTCCCGGGCAGACCGAGAAGCCAACCTCATGCGCATTGCGTTCGTCGCGCGCGAGATCACGCGCCACGGTGGTATTGCGATCTGTGCGCCGATTGCCCCGTACGCGGCTATTCGCAAACAGATTCGCGACTGGGTCAGCGAGGTCGGTGAGTTTGTCGAAATCCACGTCGCAACGCCGATCGAAGTGTGTGAGCAACGCGATCCCAAAGGCCTGTATGCAAAGGCGCGTGCTGGCGAGCTGACCGGATTTACCGGCGTCGACGATCCTTACGAGGAACCTGCCGACCCCGAGTTGCGGCTCGACACCAGCAGCCTGAGTCTTGCGGATTCGGTATCGAGCATCTGCGCTTACCTGATCAATCACCAACTGCTGATTGAACGCGGCAGCGACGATGGCAGCTGGAGTATATGAAGCTTGTCTCTTTCAATATCAATGGGTTGAGGTCAAGGATTCATCAGCTTTCTGAGGTCCACGCCAAGCACCAGCCTGCCATCATCGGCCTGCAGGAGATCAAGGTCGCAGACGCGGCGTTTCCATCGGGCGACATCGATCCATTCGGTTACAGCACGAACTACTTCGGCCAGAAGGGGCACTACGGCGTTGCACTCATGGCGCGTCGGGCACCCGTCAACGTGCAGTTTGGTTTCCCTTGGGATGAACCCGACGCCCAGCGGCGCATGGTCATTGCGGACTACGCGACCACGACGGGCCCACTGCGGGTGCTCAACGGCTACTTTCCACAGGGCGAGTCGCGGGACCACGCAACGAAATTTCCGGCCAAACGGAAGTTCTACGCGGATCTGACCCGGTACCTCACTGAGCACTGCGATCCGAACACGCAACTGGTGCTGATGGGCGACGTGAACATTTCAGCGACCGACCTGGATGTCGGTATCGGCGAGGACAACCGGCTGCGCTGGCTGAAAACGGGTAAATGTTCCTTCCTGCCTGAAGAGCGCGAGTGGTTGGCTGCGGTGCTCGATTGGGGTCTGGTCGACCCGTACCGACAACGCTTCGCCAACGACGATTCACTGTTCAGCTGGTTCGACTACCGCAGCTTCGGCTTCGAAAAAGAGCCCAAGCGCGGGCTCCGCATCGATCTGATCCTGGCCACATCCAGCGTGGCTGATCGGGTCGTCGATGCGGGCATCGACTATGAAATCCGTGCCATGCCCAAACCGTCGGACCACTGTCCGATCTGGCTCGACGTGGACCTGGAGCTAGCGCGCTAGCCGGAACGCCAACACCATCGATACCGGAACCGCCGGGCTGATGGACTGCAGACCCGCGATGTGTCGCAGACGTTCAACGCCCTCGGTCAGTCCGAGCGCGTCCGCATTCACGATCACCGGTCGGACCGTGGTCACCAGCACGCGCGTTGCAGACAGCCGTTCTACGCGGACCGTTGCACCCAGGGTGGTGTCGCCTTCGCGAACGTGGAGCCGCAGTTCCAGTGGCATGAGCATGCTCTGACCAGGCGCAAGCTTGAGCACGTCGGCCAGGTCAACCTGCGTCTCTACGCGCGCCTGCGGAAACCGCGCGACCTCGAACAACAGCTCGCGGATGCGCTGATCCCGAATCTCAATGCCGGTGTCGACACTGGCGAGGTCGATGCTCAAGCTCGCCAAGCCGGTTGCGCTGATGTCGCCACTCACCCGCGTGAACTGGTGGCCTTCGCCGACCGCCGCGTTTTTCACCGTGGCGAAGCCCAGCGTTGAGCGTGCTGCGTCCACGCGCCAGTGCGCAGCGGCGGCGGCTCGGTGCGACTTGCCTGTGGAAGCGCCAGCAGAATTGCTCGCGGCCGCGGCACCTCCGGCCGCTAAGGTCAGCCACAGCACACCTGCGGCACCCAGCAGCAGCGCTGCTCCGATTCGCCTCGTGCTCGTACCCATCTCGTTCCCCCGTGATAGCCCGGTCCTGCGTTCAGCGGCTCGAAGCCCAGGCCGCCTGTCGAATCTGCTGGCATGCCCGCTCCGCGGCTGCGCTCGCCGCGCCAGCAAACGCAGCGTCGGCACCAGCGTACAGGATGGCCCGTGAGGAATTGATCAGCAGCCCATAGCCATTGGCGCTGCGCCCCGCTGCCACCGCGGCATCGACGTCACCGCCTTGTGCGCCGATGCCGGGCACCAACAGCGGCAGGTCGGCAGCCAGGCGCCGAATCTCTGCCAGCGCCGCCGGTTGTGTTGCACCGGCTACCAGCCCGAGATTGGCCTGCCCGTTCCAACGCGTGGCGGCCGCGGACGCGATGAACTGGTAGAGCGGGGTCTGCCCGTGCAACTGAATCTCGTCACTGCCGGAGTTGCTGGTGCGGCAGAGCAGGAAGCAACCACGCTCGGGATTCCGCGTAAACGGCTCAAGGCCCTCTGGACCGAGATACGGGTTCACCGTCACCGCGTCAGCGCCGTAGCGTTCGAAGGCTTCTCGGGCATACATTTCCGCGGTATCGCCGATATCGCCGCGTTTCGCGTCTAACACCCGGACGTGCTTCGGGTGTCGGTTGGCGATGTAGTCCATTACCCGCTCCAAAGAGCGCTCTGCGCCGGCTGCGGCGAAATAGGCGATCTGTGGCTTGAATGCGGCGCAGTACGGCGCAGTGGCATCAACGATGGCCCGCAGGAAACTGAAGATGGGGTCTGCTTCACGCAGCATGCAGTCGGGCAATTTGCGCAGGTCCGGGTCCAGACCAACACACAGCATGGAGTCGTGATGGGCCCAGGCCTGTTCCAGACGCTCTCTGAAGTGCATGCAGTTGACCTCGCTACCTTGTGTGGGGCTCGTGTGGGCTAGGTGACGCGTTTGGTCCATTTTGCGCGGATCATGTCCGCGAACGCCAACAGGAATGCAGTGGTACAGGTGGACGGCGACCACAGATCGGGTCGGATCGGGACTGTTCATGCTGGCAGCAAACCAGCCTAAGCATCTGACTGGACAAGGATTGCACCAGCGCCGCCTGCCCCACTTACATTCCAACACATGTGTTCAGCAGTTGATGGCACGTATCTCGCTTGTTGTTCGGCCGTGACGCACCGCCGGCTTGAGATTCGGTGCCGACGTTGGCCGACAGGCCGCGCAAACATGGAGTTTTGTGAATGATTGATCTTTCATCGAACGTGGTGCGAATGGATGAGCTGCGCCTGCGCAAGGCGCGCTTTCCCATGCAGAGCGATCGCCGCGATGCCCGCGAGCAGCGTATCTTTCCGCGCCGCAAGGCCAGTGATCGACTGTTCGTGCAGATCGTCGAGGCACCGCCGCAGCCTTCCCTGATGGGCACTACCGTCTCTGCGATGGCGGTGGACATGTCTGCAAGCGGACTCTGCTTCGCCTCACACCAGCCGTTCCCAGCGGGTACCGTCGTGGACCTGTGGGTGGATGTGCATGCGCACCCGGGCAAGTTCTTCCTGTCGGGCGAAGTGCGCTGGAACCACATCAGCGAAGAAGGCACGCAGGTCGGTGTCGAACTTCGCGCCGCCCCCGCCAGCGATATCGCTGAATGGCGTGAGTTTCATCTCAGCCTGCTGGTCAATCGGCGCTGATCAGACGCCACATCCTGAGCGTGCAGGTAAGTCCCGCAGTTCGTGCGCTGGCTCTCAACAAACCTATCGATCGTTACTCACCCCAGTAGTTTCACGCCCGCCCTCGCGGAATGTTGTCTAGGCTGAAAATCAGAAGCCGCAGACCTGATCACACGGTGCCGCGATGTCGAATGTTGTGGAATTACCTTTGGGGGTACGCGTGTCCCCGTTGCTGGAGAAAGTTGCTCAAGTCAGCCGCACCGGTGTAAGCAATCTGTTGTCGAACTTCTTCGACAGTATCGACGATGCACTGTTTGAACTGGCTGATCGATCGCGCAGTGACTCCGATCAACAGATCTATTTCGAGTCCATGCGCGAACTGCGCCTGGCCAGACCCAATGTTGAACGCTTGTATCTCGATGATCTCGTAAACAAGTTGCTGACATTGCCCAATGCACCCGAGCCAAAGAAGCAGGCGGCCGCGGCGACGTACGACACGCTGACGCTCGTACGCAATGACGAACTCGAGATCACCGTTGCAATTGCCGGCATCGTGTCGAAGATCACGGGGCGCTACTCCGTCGCACTGACACAGCTCGGTCGACGTTTCGATGCGATCTGCCCGCGACATGCGATAGAAGATCGAGACAACCCGCTCGGGCCGCAGCAGCTGTGCGAGAGCTTTGTGTCCTCGACCGACTCACTTCAGCTCGACATCAAGATCCGGATCATTCTGCTCAAGCTGTTCGAGCGCACGGTGGCCGAGCACATGGGCCCGGTCTACGACAATGCCAATCGCCTGCTCGCGGATGCCGGTGTCATGCGTAATCTCAAAGACTTTCCTGCGCGTCCACGGCGTTCCGGCGCCCACCCGCTGGACACACGCAACGCAGAGCGCGGCGGCAGTGCCGAAGCATCGCTGCAAGGCGGCGATGCGGATCGCGGTCAAACCGACCAGGAATCAGCCCGAGGCGCTCCGTTGGGCCGCATGCCAGGCGCATCCGAGATTTCTGCACGCGACGCAAACCACGCGAACGCAGGAACGCAGCGCGGCTATGACACACAGGATCTGCTGGCAGCATTGGGCCTTTCACCCGCATTGATGGCGCCACTGCGGACATCCTCCGACAACGCGTCGTACGCCCACCCGGGTTTCTATGATGGAACTCACAGTGCCGACGGACGCGGCCGTGACGATCACAGTGATGTCCAATACACCGCCGAGCTGAGCTTTGCGCCGCCGGGCTTTCCCGGATTCGGGTACCTGGAGTCTGGACACGGTCAGCGCGGCGCCAACGCCGCTGCAGCACCGTTTTTCGGTACGAACGAACTGATTGCTGCCATCGCGCGTGCCCAACAACAGCATGCGGCCGCACAACAGAGCCTGGATCAGGTGCCGCCGTCGGTCGACTATCGGCCGGTACTGCTCGGCGCACTCAGCGCCATGCATGGCAAAGAAGGACGACTGGCCAACACCGACGAAGACGTGGTGAATCTGGTCGGCATGCTGTTCGACTACATCCTGAACGATCGCAATCTTGCAATTCCGATGAAGGCGCTGCTGGGTCGGCTGCAGATTCCATATCTGAAAGTCGCGCTGATGGATAAGCGCTTCTTCACCCAGTCATCGCACCCTGCGCGCCAACTGCTGAATGAACTGTCCAGTGCTGGCATCGGCTGGAGCAACGGCGCGGAGCTCAAGCGCGATCCGCTGTACAACCTCATCGAGTCGGTTGTGCTGCGTGTGCTGAGTCGCTTCGAGCGGGATCTTGTGGTGTTTCAAGCGCTGCTCGAAGAGCTGCGCACATTCCGAACGCAGGACGATCGGCGCAACAAGGTTGTCGAGCAACGCATCAAGGATGCTGAGTTGGGTCGTTCGCGTGCGCAGGCCGCCAAGCGCAACGTTGCCCGCATCATCGAGCAGAAGGCGCATGGTCTCGAACTGCCGCTGCCGGTGCGCGACTTCATCAAGGACGTATGGAGTAAGGTGCTGATGTTCGTGTGTCTGCGCCACGGCGTAGATGGACGCGAATGGCAACTGGCCATCGAGAACTTCGACGAGTTGCTCTGGTGCGCACAACCGCTGACGAACTACCAGAGCCTGGACGAGCGGGAACGCATGTTGCCGCGGCTGCGTGTGCAGTTGCGCGACGGCCTGACCCTGATTGCCGGTGATGCGTCACTGCTGACCAATCTCGAAGAAACACTTGCGGAGCGGGTGCAGTCGGATCGCCAGAAACTGCGCGGCGCAGAAGTCCCGGAGTTGCACGATCTCGGCAAACTGGAACTTCTGCCCGATCCGCTTGAGATCATTCCTGATGACCAACCGGCCCCGAATGCCGACACGCTTGGCATGGTCGACCGTCTGCGGCCGGAAACCTGGATCGAATTCAAGATTGGCGACGCGCCGCCGATGCGATCGAAACTCGCCAGCATCCTGGATGATGGGCAGCGGCTGCTGTTCGTGAATCGCAAAGGTATGAAAGTGCTCGAACGTACGCGCCACCAACTGGCGCGCGAGTTCGAGACCGCCGCAGCAGTGATACTTGAGGAGCGTCAGCTTTTCGATCGGGCGCTGGAGCGCGTCATCAAGAATCTGCGCCAGCATGATTCAGGCAGCATCGCGCTGGGTGATGCCATTGGCAGCGGAGCGCCGACGTCCGGCGCGGTGCCGTCACCACCGACATCCGACTAGGCGCTGTGGTTGCCGCCACTGTGGCGCGCTGCATCGCCGTTCTGTAATTGCTCGCCGAGCATTTGTGCACGCGTGCCGGGGTCGGCGAACAAGCGGCGCACCGTGTCGACCACCGCCTGCGTCATCGGGTCCACTTCCAGGTTGACCGCAGCACCGGCATGGCGGCGGCCGAACAACGTGCGCTGCAGCGTTTCCGGGATCAGGCTGACCTCGATCTGCGCCTTCGTCAGGTCGACCGCACTGATCGTCAGGCTTGCACCATCGAGCGCGACGAACCCCTTCAACAGCAGGCAGGACATCAGGGCCGGCGTGGTCTGCAGGCGAATCCGGTAGTCGTCGCCGCGAACCGCGATGCTGGCGATGCGCGCCACACCGCTGACATGCCCTGAAACCCGGTGCCCGCCAATTTCGTCCTGCATGCGCGCAGAGCGCTCGACATTGACCAGGTCACCGTTACGCAACAGCCCGATGTTGGTGAGGCCAAGGGTCTCAGGAATCACGTCGAACCAGATCAGCCCCTGCTCCTGCCGGGCGACGGTCAGACAGCAACCGTTGATTGCGACGCTGGCACCCAGTTGGATGCCCTGGCTGAGGTCATCCAACTGCACGCCAAGCGACAGGCTGCCGCCGGACTGTCGATTGACCGCAACGATCCGCCGCAGCCCCTGCACGATGCCGGTAAACATCTGCTCAACCGCCCAGGTGTTCGGCGAACAGCGCCAGCGTGCGTTCCAGCGCGAGCGCGGCCGACGGCGCGTCCCAGCTGCCACGATGGTCGCAGTTGAAGCCATGGTCTGCCGCGTAGACATAGATCGGCACATCGGGATGGGCCTGCCGGACGACGTCGACCTGGGTCAGCGGAATGTGCGCGTCGCGCTCGCCGAAATGCAGGATGGTCGGGCAGCGCGGTTGCAGGGCGACTTCGCTCGCGATGCCACCACCGTAGTAGCCGCTGGCCGCACTCACGCCCTCGATCTGACTGGCTGCAACCCAGGTCAGCATGCCGCCAAAGCAGTAACCCACCACCCCGACCTTGCCGAACTTCCGCGCGTAGTCGACGCTGGCCTGGAGGTCGGCCAACAGATGTTCGCGCTTCGACCGGCCGCGTGCCAGCTCCACGCCTCGCCCCATGTCGTGGGCCTCGTAGCCCAACTCGACGTCGCGCTCGGCACGGTCGAACAGCTGTGGCGCAAGCGCGAAGTAACCCGCCCGCGCGAAGCCATTCGTGACATTCCGAATGTGCGAGTTCACGCCGAAGATCTCCTGAATCACCACCACGGCGCCCTTGGGCTTACCTGTGGGATGGCTGATATAGGCGCCGAAGGCGAAGCCGTCTGCGGCCCGAAGCTGAACTGTCTCGCCCATTCTGCGGTGCTCCTTTTTGTGTTGGCTGGTGCTGAGATAGCGAACTGCGCGTCGGGGATTCAGGACTCGCCCTGCCCGACCAGGCCGCGATTATCCCGTGGGCAGTTCACCTGGCAACACGAATCACGCGGCGCCAAGACGAATAGTTCGTCGATTCACGGAAACTGAATGTGAGTGCAGGCGTAACCTGCAATGAAAGATGTCATCTGCGCTGTCATGACTGTCAAGCCGTTGTCATAATCAGCGCGCACAATCCATGTAATGAGTAGCTTGACGCTGAGTCATGTCAGGAAATGCGGTATTAATAGTCGAAGACGAGCGCGAGATCCGTGAGATGGTCGCACTCGCGCTTGAGCGTGCGGGATTCAAAGTGATCGAAGCGGGTAGCGCCGAAGAAGCCGTTGAGCGGCTGGAGGGCTTATCGCCGGATGTGGTGGTCATCGACTGGATGCTGCCCGGCTCGACTGGTATCGAGTTGGTCCGACGCATCCGCCACGACGAGCACACCGCTCAGCTGCCCATTCTGATGCTGACCGCGCGCGGCGAAGAGACAGATAAGCTGCGCAGCTTCGAGGTAGGCGTTGACGACTATGTGACAAAGCCGTTCTCGCCGCGCGAACTGATCGCGCGAATCAAGGCGCTACTGCGCCGCACCGGTGCCCCTGAGGACGGCATCCTCCGGGTCGGTGATGTCCAGCTGGATACCCAGAGCCATCGGCTTTCGATTGCAGGGGCGTCAGTGCACATCGGCCCTACCGAATTTCGGCTGCTGGAGTTCCTGATGCGCAACGCGGAGCGCGCGTTTGATCGCAGCCAGCTGTTGGATCGGGTGTGGGGCCGAAGCGTTTACGTCGAGGAACGCACAGTCGACGTACATATTCTGCGGCTACGCAAGATTCTCGCGCCCCATTCCAAAGCCCAAATGGTGCAGACCGTTCGCGGTGTTGGCTATAGATTTTACCTTGGCTGAACCACCGGCGCCGCACGTATCAGGGGGTGTGCTGCTTCTGGCTCTGCTGGTTGGCGCAGGGCTGCTGTCGATTGCCTGGCTGCTGCCCGTCCTGGGCTGGTGCGTGCTGGCGGTCGGGGTGTTGATTGCCGTCTGGCAGTGGCGCAGCTGGACCGTGTTTGCGGCGTGGCGGACTGCACCTCATGTGCGACCGCCTGAGTTGCCGGCACCGTGGTCCGAGCTGGCCGAGCAGTTGTATCGCGCTACCCGCCGTCATCGCGAACGGCAACGGAATCTGCTCAAGCAATTGAGACGGGACCGTGAGTCGGCCGCCAGCCTTCCCGATGCACTGGTCGTGATAGATCGGCACGACATGATCGAGTGGTTCTCGCCATTGGCGTCGACCTACTACGGTCTGACACCCCGCGACTACGGCAAGCTGTTGCCGGCACTGGTGCGCCATCGCGACCTGATTGCGCTGTTGGAGGGCCGCGGCGGCGAACGTATTGCGGAAGTGCAGATCGAACCGCACGAGCGCACCTTGGAACTGCGGATTGTCACCCTCGACGACAATCGCCGCCTGTTGATCGCCCGCGACACGACGCAGGTCCAACGCCTGCTGACAATGCGGCAGTCATTCGTGGCCAACGTGTCGCATGAGTTGCGCACGCCGCTCACGGTCATCACGGGCTATGTCGAACAGATGGATAGTTCGGATATGGACCTTGGCACCATCCGAAGCCTGGCCAAGCGCCTCGCCTCGCCGACCTTGCGCATGAAGAATCTCGTCGAAGACCTGCTGTTACTGACGCGCCTTGAATCGAGCAATGCACCATCGATCGACGAGCTGCACGCTGTTGAGATCGCCGAGATGGTGCGCTCCATGGTCACGGAACTGCGCCCGATTGATCGCGATGAGCATGTGATTGAAATGGACCTCGACGGCAACATCGCGGCGCGTGGTATCGAGTCGGAGTTGTACAGTGCAGTCAGCAACCTGCTCGTCAACGCGCTGCGTTACAGCCCGGCGGGGAGCGAAATCAAAGTGTCCTGGCAACGTATCGGCGATCGCGCGCGCTGCGCGGTCAAGGACCACGGTGTCGGAATTGCGCCCGAGCATCTCGCGCGAATCACCGAACGCTTCTATCGCGTGGACCTCGGGCGATCGCGCAATCTTGGTGGTACGGGTCTGGGTCTCGCTATTGTGAAGCACGTGCTGCGGCGGCACGGCTGCGAGTTGCAGATCGACAGCACGCCCGGGCGTGGCAGCACCTTCTGGTTTGAGTTGGACGCAGCGCATGTGCGCGTGCGGGACGCTGCGACCAAGAGCGCGAACGGCGGCATGTGACGATCTGCGATACATCTGAATTTCGACGAACGTGAAAGTGACCGGAAACGGAAAGGGAGAGAACTGATGAGCTTGAGTCAACGTGCACGCCGATGGTTTGCCACAGGTCTGCTGCTTGCCGTGAGCAGCCTTTCGAACATCGCGCCCGCGATTGCAGCAGAACAAAGTGGACTGGAGAGTTCACTTCGACCCTATGCAAAGGCTGGCGGTGTATCCGGAAAGCTGAGCAGCATCGGCTCAGACACCATGAACAATCTGATGACGCTCTGGGCAGAGTCGTTCAAGAAGCTGTATCCAAACGTCAGCGTGGAAATTCAAGGCGCGGGCTCGTCCACAGCACCGCCGGCAGTGACGGAAGGTACGGCAAGCTTTGGCCCGATGAGCCGGCAGATGAAGGAAGAGGAAATTGCTGCGTTTCGCCAGAAGCACGGTTATGCGCCCACAGGTGTGCGCGTGGCGATCGATGCGCTGGCAGTGTTTGTGCACAAGGACAATCCGTTGCGCTCGTTGACCGTTCCTCAGGTCGACGCGATCTTCTCCACCACGCGCCGCTGCGGCCACCCTACAGACGTCAAGACCTGGGGTGCGCTCGGGCTGAAGGGCTCGTGGAGCAAGCGCCCCATTCAGCTCTACGGGCGCAATTCGGTCTCCGGCACCTATGGCTTCTTCAAGCAGGAAGCTCTCTGCTCAGGCGACTTCCGCAACAATGTCAACGAGCAGCCCGGGTCGGCTTCGGTGGTGCAGTCAGTGGGTTCATCATTGAACGGCATCGGCTACTCGGGCATCGGTGCTCGCACCTCGGCCGTTCGCGCGCTGGCGATCGCACCGAAGCCCGGCGCCCCTGCCATCGAGGCAACGCCGCGCAATGCGCTGAACAACACGTACCCGTTGCACCGCTACCTGTACCTGTACCTCAACAAGAAGCCCGGTACGCCATTGCGTCCTTTGGAGGCTGAGTTTCTGCGTTTGGTGCTCTCGCGCACGGGCCAGGAAGTTGTCGTCAAGGATGGCTTCGTACCCATGAATGCAACGATGATCGCGCGCGAACTTCAGCGGCTGCACTAGCACCACGCACTGACGTCATGATCAGCACCCACTCATGAGTGAACAACGCTCTATCGGCGAACGCTCTATCGGCGAACGCTCTTTGCGCGAACGTTCCATGCGCGTAGACAGCAGGCAGAAACGCCGCCGGCTGGTCGATCGACTCACGGCACTCGTGGTCGGCATGGGTGGTGTTGCCGTAATCGTGGCGATCGGTCTGATCTTCATGTATCTGCTGTGGGTCGTGGCGCCGCTGTTCAAGCCCGCCACGATGGCCGCGGCGACGGCCTACGAAACGCCGCACGCAGCATCCGCCTCAGAGGCTGCTGCGACGAGTTCCGACGTCGTTCTGCTTGGATTGCAGGATGAAGGCGAGTGGGGTTACGAACTCACGCGTCAGGGCGTGCTGATGTTCTTCGACCCGGTGACGGGTAAGCCCGGCGTACAGATCGACGTAACTGGCGGCACTGCTGTGCGCGCCGCTACGCACATGGAAGGCAGCAAGATCATCGTGCTGCTCGCGGACGGCCGCGTGCAGATGATCGAGCCGCAGTTCACGGTGTCGTTCACCGGCGACCGCCGAGACGTTGCAGTGTCGGTGTCCTTTCCTATCGGCGAAGAGCCCAACCGCATTGAAGGCGTCGAAGCAGGCGCAGAAGACATCGACGCGCGAATTCACGACGGCAGCCTGATCATCGTTGTGCGCGCCGGACGACAGCTGCAGTTACTGCAGTGGGAAGTGCTCGACGAAGGCTATCCACTCGATGTGCCGCAGGCGTCCTCGGCGATCGCCAGCAGCACGGGCATAAAGGCATTCTGGCTGGGCGCACGTGGCGAAACACTGTTCGTCACGGGCCAGGACGCAGTGGTGAACCTCTACGACCTGAATGACCTCTCCGAGCCAAACCTGCAGTCGCGCACTCCGCTGCTGGAAGATGGGGTGGCGCTCAATACCGTCGCGCCTCTGCTTGGCGGCTATTCACTACTGGTGGCGGACAGTCGCGGGCGCGTTGCGCAATGGACCGCATTGCGCCAGGCACAGTCGCTGCAACTCGTACAGATTCGCTCATTCACATTCCCCGCGCCTGTTGTTCGGCTGCTGACCGAATCCGGGCGCAAGGGTTTTCTGGCGCTGACGAACACGGGCGAACTGCATATTGCGCACACCACGGCGGGTCGTCTTCTGGCATCGGCGGCACTTGGGCGCGTTGACGTCACTGCAATGGCCATCGACCGCCAGGGCGATGCCGCGCTCCTGCAGACTCAAGCCGGCACTGTTCGTGTGGCGATCGACAATCCGCATCCCGAGGTGTCCTGGCATTCCCTGTGGGAGCAGGTCTGGTACGAGGGCTATCAGGAACCAATTCTGGCCTGGCAGTCCTCCGCAGCTGACGACGACTTCGAGCCGAAGTTCTCACTGACGCCCCTTGCATTCGGCACGTTGAAGGGCGCGTTCTATGCGCTGCTGTTTGCACTGCCGATGGCGATTCTGGGCGCCATCTACACGGCGTACTTCATGGCGCCGTCCATGCGCGCCTGGGTAAAGCCAGGCATCGAGATCATGGCGGCCCTGCCAACGGTTGTGCTCGGGTTCCTTGCTGGCCTGTGGCTCGCGCCACTCGTCGAAGGCAATCTGATGGCTGTGTTCAGTCTGTTCGTCATTCTGCCGCTTGGGTTTCTGCTGATTGGTTTTCTCTGGCATCTATTGCCGGACCGGCTGACGCGCTCTTCGGGCAATGGTTGGAACGCGGCGCTTCTGGTGCTGCCGATCGCAGTACTCGTCGTAGTTGCCTTCACCGTAGCGCCACACATTGAGCTGATGCTGTTCGCGGGTGACATCAAGAGCTGGTTGAAGGCGAACCTCGACGTCGACTACGACCAGCGCAACTGCCTTGTAGTGGGTGTGGCCATGGGACTCGCGGTCATCCCGACAATCTTCAGTATCTCGGAGGATGCGATCTACAGCGTGCCTCGGCAGCTGGTGCAAGGCTCACTGGCGTTGGGCGCGACGCCTTGGCAAACCCTGACACGCGTTGTGCTGCTCACCGCCAGCCCCGGCATCTTCTCGGCGGCAATGATTGGCATGGGACGCGCAGTGGGTGAAACGATGATCGTACTGATGGCCACAGGCAACACACCGGTCATGGACTTCAGCATGTTCCAGGGCATGCGCACCTTTGCCGCAAACATCGCCGTGGAACTGCCCGAATCCGCAGTGAACAGCACGCATTTCCGTGTGTTGTTCCTGGCGGCCCTGGTGCTGTTCGCACTGACGTTCCTGGTCAACACCGTGGCAGAACTGGTTCGCCAGCGATTGCGTGCGAAGTACGGAAACCTCTGATGCGAGTGCCTACCTCACAAGGTTCACCGAGTTCACCAGGCGGAGCGCCGTCGCAACAGCGCGGCGCCGTGCCCCCATCAGGGACCGGAAATGCGCGAACGTGGTGGCGGTCTGGATCGCCGTGGATCTGGCTGACCGCGGGCGCCGTCAGCATGAGCGTCATGATGGTTGTCGGGCTTGTCGCAATGATCGCCTGGCGCGGTCTCGGACATTTCTGGCCAGGCAACATCGCCGAACTGAACTACGTGAACGAGACCGATGTGCGCGAGTCGCTCATTGGTCGGGTGGTTGGCGAGTCGGACATGCCGCTTGCCCAGTACATCGAGTTGACCACCAAGAACGACGTTCAATCACCACGCGTTGGCCGCTGGCAGTTGAAGACCGGGAATCGCGACAAGCAGCCGCCAGACTTCCGTTGGTTGTATCGCCATCGCGTCGCCAACGTGGCTTACCCAACTGAGCTGGTTGAAGTCGAGCGTCTTGAGTGGGGCAGCCTGTTCGGGCGCCTGCGCGAAGTTGTCGAGCAGGGCCGCACCGTAGCTTCAGGCACGCCGGCATGGGATGCGCTACAGGCGCGGCTCGTTCGCGCAGAGGGCCTGCGCGCTCAGGCACTGGTCATTGAGCGTGACGAGATCGGCGACATCAACGCAGCGTTGGAGAGTCTGCGGCTGACGCATCGCCGGGATGAACTGGATGCACGTCTGTCGCGCACCGAGCGACAGCAACTACAGCAGGAACGGACGAAGCGCGAAGCGCAACTGCACGCCGACTTTGCCGCGGCCGAGGGCAGGCTGCTCAAAGTGCGCGCTGCGCTCGGCCGGGACCAGGCACGGTTCGAGTTGATGGGCGGCCTGATGCAGGATGTGCCGGTGGAGCAGATCGTGCAGATCTGGCGCCCGAACAGCATGTCGGTCACAGCCAAGCTCGGACACTACTTCTCTGCGCTCGGTGGCTTTCTGGCCGACGAGCCACGTGAAGCCAACACCGAAGGCGGTATCTTTCCCGCCATCTTCGGCACGGTCGTGATGGTGTTGTTGATGTCGGTCGTCGTTGCCCCGTTTGGTGTTCTCGCCGCCGTCTATCTGCGTGAGTATGCCAAGTCGGGTCTGTTCATCCGCATCATCCGCATTGCAGTAAACAACCTTGCCGGGGTGCCGTCCATTGTCTACGGCGTGTTCGGCCTCGGGTTCTTCGTCTATGTACTTGGCGGCAGTCTCGATCAGCTGTTCTATCCGGAAGCCCTTCCTGTGCCGACCTTCGGCACGCCAGGTCTGCTGTGGGCCTCATTGACGTTGGCGCTGCTCACAGTGCCCGTGGTGATTGTCTCGACTGAGGAAGGTCTATCGCGGATTCCGCGGGCGGTGCGCGAAGGCAGCCTCGCGCTCGGTGCGACCAAAGCGGAGACGCTGATGCGCGTGGTACTGCCCATGGCCAGCCCATCAATACTCACCGGCGTCATTCTTGCCATCGCACGCGCGGCGGGTGAAGTCGCGCCATTGATGCTGGTGGGTGTTGTGAAGCTGGCGCCAACCTTGCCCATTGATGGCACTGCGCCGTTCTTCCATCTTGAACGCAAGTTCATGCACCTGGGTTTTCACATCTACGACGTGGGCTTCCAGAGCCCGAACGTAGACGCCGCACGGCCCATCGTCTTTGCAACAGCGTTTCTGCTGGTGCTGATCATTCTCTTTCTGAATCTTTCTGCCATTCTGCTGCGCTCCCGTCTGGAGCGACGCTATCGAGTGTTGGATTAGTGAAGCTCTGAGTAAGCAGAGCTTCGCGAATGTTTAGCGTGGCTGGAGTACCTATGGCCTCTGTGGAAAGTTCTGCATCCGATCAGGACGCAGGCATGCGCGGCGCGGACCCTGCACAGCCGCTGTTTGCCGATCCGTGCATCGAAGTTGAGTCGCTCAGCCTGTACTACGGCGAGAAGCAGGCGCTCAAGAACATCAGTCTGGCCATCCCCGCCAAGCAGGTCACCGCGTTCATCGGGCCCAGCGGCTGCGGCAAGTCCACGCTGCTGCGCTGCTTCAACCGGATGAACGACCTGATCGACGACGTCCGACTCGAAGGCACCATTCGGCTGAACAAGGAGGATATCAACGCGCCGGAAATCGATGTGTCGATGCTGCGCCGACGCGTGGGGATGGTGTTTCAACGGCCGAACCCTTTTCCAAAGTCGATATTCGAGAACGTCGCCTATGGGCTCCGGCTGGAAGGCCGACGCAAGCGAACCGAACTTGATGAGCGGATCGAGTGGGCGCTGCGCAACGCTGCCTTGTGGGACGAGGTGAAGGACCGGCTGAAGGAGTCCGCGCTCAGTTTGTCCGGCGGCCAGCAGCAGAGGCTGGTGCTGGCGCGCGCGATTGCCATCAAACCAGAAGTCGTATTGCTCGACGAGCCGGCCTCCGCCCTCGACCCGATTTCCTCGCAGAAGATTGAAGATCTGATCCAGCAGCTGAAATCCGAGTACACCATCGTCATCGTGACGCACAACATGCAGCAGGCTGCCCGGGTGTCAGATCACACCGCGTTCCTTTACCTCGGTGAGATGATCGAGTTCGGTAAGACCGACCAGGTATTTACCAATCCTCGCAATCGTCGCACTGAGGACTACATTACGGGTCGATATGGCTGACGCAATCGACAATCGACAATCGACAATCGATCAGTGTTGCCGCGTCTCCCGCGACGCAGTCACGAGCGACAAGGAACACCAGCATGAACAAGCACATCAGTCAGCAGTACGACCAGGAGCTGGAACTTGCACGCCGCAAGCTCCTGGAGATGGGTGGGCTCGTGGAGGATCAGGTACGTTCTGCCTGCGAAGCATTCGTGTCACACGATGGCGTACTGGCGCAGCGCGTGCGCGATGGCGATGAGCAGATCAACCAGATGGAGATTGCACTCGACGGGATGGTCACCCAGATCATCGCGCGCAGGCAGCCCACTGCGAGCGATCTACGCCTGTTGATGGCCGTGCTGAAGGCAGGCACGGACCTCGAGCGCATCGGCGATGAGTCCAAGCGCATTGCCAAGATGGCGCTGGACCTGGCCGATCAGGCCCTTCCAACCAACCACTACAGCGAGATTCGGCACCTGTCGCGCGAGGTCCGCCGCATCCTGAACGACACCCTAGATGCCTTCGCTAGGACCGACGAGGCGGCTGCACGGCGGGTGATAGACATGGATAAGGAGATTGACCAGGAGTACGAGGGGGTCATCCGGCAGGCCATGACCTACATGATGGAAGACCCACGCACGATCCGTCGGGTGCTGAACTCCGTCTGGACCGCGCGTGCGCTCGAACGGATCGGCGACCATGCCAAGAACATCAGCGAGTACGTGGTCTACATCGCCATCGGCACCGACGTTCGACACTCGCATAAATCATCAACCTCTGATGCAGCCAGCCCTGCAGAGTCCTGACGGCGGCCCCCTCCCCAGCATTGACATCTGCGAACGCGCCTATCTGCGCCCAAGCGGCGTGCCGGACAGGTGCGCACCGCCATCCAGAATCAGCGTCTCGCCTGTGACGATGTCTGCGTGTGCGACGAAGTACAGGATGGCATCGGCCACGGTATCCGCCGTTGCGGTGAGCCTCAGGGGATTGCTGGCCTCCAGCGCACCCTTGACCTGCTCGTAGCGTTCTTTGCCCATCCCCTCCTCCAGCCAGTCGCCTTGAATGAACCCCGGGCACACTGCATTGACACGGATGTGCGGACCCAGCGCCCGTGCCAACGACAACGTCATGGTGACCAGGGCACCTTTGGATGCGGCGTAGGCAATTGAGCTGCCGACACCTTGAACTGCGGCCACGGAAGCCACGTTGACGATTGCGCCGCGGCCACCACGCTGCATGAACGGCGCGACGGCGCGCGTCATCTGAAACGGTCCAATCGTGTTCACGGCATAGATGCGCTGAAAATCCGCCGCAGAGAGCCCTTCAAGGTTGTCATGCGCACAGAATTTCGTGGTACCCGCATTGTTGACCAGCGCGTCCACTCTGCCCCACTTGGCAATCGCGGCCGCGACCATGGCGCGGCACGCCGCGTCATCGGCAACGTCAGCGCGTACGACCAGCGTCTCCACACCGAGACTCATGCACGCGTCTGCTGTCGCCTTGGCCCCCGCCTCGTTGTTCGCGTAGTTGATGACCACGTGACTGCCAAGCTCGGCCAGCTTTCGAGCACATGCCGCACCTACCCCGGACGATGACCCGGTGACAATCGCTACCCCTGCTTGCATATCCATCGCGTTGACCTCGTTCGGCTGCATCTTGTGACGGTGTGTGTCTTATCGCCCGGGAAGAAGGGTCGTGCCTGAACGGCGACTGCAGGCTTGCTCACACAAGCGCGCACAGCCGTTAACATCCCGGCAAACGGCTGATCTCACGCGCCTGATCTCATGCGCCTGATCCCAATGCGGCGGCCAAGGGTCGAGGCGCTCCAATTCACGGTCAAGCGGATTTACCTGGCCAGGCTGCATTTCCGGGTCGGCAGGTGTTCACGATCACGACAGATTTCAAGGACAAGGCACGCTTCATGGTCAAGGCAATTTTCTGGGATTTCGGTGGCGTATTCACAACCAGCCCGTTCGATGCGTTCAATCGCTACGAGGTCGCGAATGGCTTTCCGCAGAACTTCATTCGCACCGTGAACTCAACGAACCCGCTCGACAACGCCTGGGCACGTTTCGAGTCGAGCCGCATCGACGCCGCAGAGTTCGATCGTCAGTTCGAGATCGAAAGCCGCGCACTCGGCCATGTCATTCCAGGGCGCGACGTGCTGCCGCTGCTCTCCGGCGACTTGCGGCCGCGCATGATTGCAGCGCTGCGTCTGTGCAAGCAGCATTTTGGCAATGCCTGCCTGACCAACAACGTGCGCGCAGGCGAAGGCGCGGGCATGGCGCGCAGTCACAGCAAGGCCACCGAAGTAGAAGGCGTTATGCGCCTGTTCGATCACGTGCTCGAGTCCAGCAAAGAAGGCATTCGCAAACCCAATCCGGCGTTCTACGCGCTTGCCTGCAGCAGGATGAGCGTGGCGCCAAACGACGTCGTGTTCCTGGATGACCTGGGCATCAACCTCAAGCCCGCCGCCGCAATGGGGATGCAGACAATCAAAGTGCTGAGTGAGGGACAGGCACTTGAGGATCTTGGCGCGCTTGTGGGATTGACGTTCGCTGCCTAGGCCGCCGGTGTTCGGCCTGCCGCCGCCAACAGTCAGCCCAAGGTCGCCGTGTTCAGCAGATGCTGCACGTCATGCAGATCGGGAATCGACGTCGCTGCGCCGGCCCGACTTGCCGCTAATGCGCCCGCTGCACTGCCCATGCGCAACGCTTGTGGGAAGTCGTCACCCTGCTGCAAGCGCGCAAGCAGATAGCCGATGAACGCATCACCTGCCCCGGTGCCATCCACGGCCTGAACGGAATAGGCCGGCATGCGTTGCGTGCCTGCGCCTGCATCGTAGAGCAAGCCCAGTTCGCCGAGTGTCAGTACGACCGTGCTGTCCGGACAGCGACTGCGCAATCGCTGCAGCGCGTCATGGGGCGCAGCGCAACCGGTCAGCCCTGCCGCTTCCGCTTCGTTCACGATCAGCAGCTGTGCGTACTGCAGCGCGTAGCTGTCGGCACTGTTGGAATACGGTGCGAGATTCATGCAGATGCGCGCGCCGCGCCGGTGCGCCTGCTCGAGCACCTGATCAAGATCGTTCAGTTCGTTCTGCAACAACAGCCAATCGCCGGGCCCAAGCGCATCGAGCGCGAAATCGACATCCGCTGGCTGGATCGCAAAATTGCTGCCGGCCACGATCACAATGGCGTTCTGACCCTGTGGCGTCAGTTGGATCACGGCGTGCGCTGTCGCCATATCGGCTTGCGTGCGCAGTCCATCAACATTGATCTGCGCATCCCGAAGCAGCGCCCGCAGTACGTCGCCGTCATGGCCGACACAACCGACGTGATACACCTGCGCGCCGGCGCGCCGTGCAGCAAGCGACTGGTTCAAGCCTTTTCCGCCTGGAAACAATGCAGTCGACGTGGCCCGCAGTGTCTCGCCGGACTGTACGAGCGACGGGACGTGATAGACGCGGTCAAAGCACAACGAACCCAGGTTGACGATTCTGGGTGCGCGGTGTGGACGTGAGGTATCGATACCGATTGGCATGGTGACGGTCTTCGTCAGCCACCGGAGATGCGATGCAGAAAGTGCACTTCGCTGTTCGCCGACACTTTCTCGAGGAACGGTTCGTAGATGATCTCGCCATCGATCGCGACCGAGAGTTCAGTGGTCAGCGCGTCGCGGAGATCCGGAAATCGCTCAGCGACGCGTTCAACCAGATCGCGATAGGTGTCCGCCACGACGTCCATGCGTTGCACGCCGCCAGTGGACTTCAACATCTGTTCGGAAAAAAACACCACGGCCATCTGATTGTCTGCGCCTGCAGATTGCCTGCGCGCGCAGAGCAGCGGGCGCAGACTTGATCAACGCCTGCGTTATCCGCTTAAGCGGATAACGCAGCCCGGTCTGCGCCCTGCTCCACGCCTACTTCTGCGCTGCTTCCAGTGCTGCCAGCACGTTTGGCGGCGACAGCGGCAGATCGTTGATGCGCACGCCGGTCGCTGCCTTCACGGCATTCGCGGCTGCTGCAAGCGGACCCACCAACGGCGTTTCTCCCACGCCACGCACACCGTAGGGATGCGCGGGATTGGGCACCTCGATGATCACCGTTTCGATCATCGGCATGTCTGATGCAACAGGCACGCGATAGTCGAGGAAGCCGGCGTTCTCCATCACGCCAGCCGCATTGAACACATACTCCTCGTTCAATGCCCAACCGAGGCCCTGCACTGCGCCACCCTGCATCTGTCCTTCGACATAGCTCGGGTGAATCGCCTTGCCCGCGTCCTGAATGGCTGTGAACCGCAGCACATCGACCTTGCCCGTCTCCGGGTCGACGCGGACATCGCAGATGTTCACGGCGAAGCTCGGACCTGCGCCGCGCGCATTCAACGACGCGCGGCCCGAGATCGGGCCGCCTGTGCGTGCACTGGCGGCAGCAATCTGCGCAAACGACAGTGGCTCAACGCTGATGTTCTGACCCGGTTTCGGCACCGCCTGGCCATCAGTCCAGTCGACCTGATCGGCTTCTACGTTCCATACCGCCGCAGCCCGCTGCTTCATCTGCCCGATGACATCGCGCGCCGCCTGAATGACGGCCATACCCGTGGCAAACGTCACCCGTGAACCGCCGGTCGTGTTGCAGAAGCCGGCACTTTCCGTATCGGCAACCTGCACGCGAATGCGCTCGTAGGGAATGCCGAGTTCTTCTGCGGCCATCAACGCCATCGAGGCACGTGAGCCACCGATGTCGGGGCTACCTTCGACGATGGTGATCGTGCCGTTGTCGTTCACGTTGATGTGCGCGCTGGATTGCATGCCGGCGTTGAACCAGAACGCAGCTCCAATGCCGCGGCCTTCGTTCTTGCCCAACGGCTTGCTGTAGTTCGGATGCGCCTTGGCGGCCTCCAGGCACTCAACAAAACCAATGCGCGGGAACTTCGGACCGTAGGTGGCCTGCGTACCCTCGACTGCGGCGTTCTTGAGCCGGAAGTCGATGGGATCCATACCGAGCTTGGCGGACAGCTCATCGATCAGCGACTCGGTGGCGAACAGCGCTTGCGGCGCACCCGGTGCGCGATAGGCGGCAACCTTCGGCTTGTTCACCAGCACGTCGTAGCCTTCGATCTGGAAGTGCTCGACCTTGTAGGGCGCAAACACGCACATGGCGCCGGGTGCAACAGGCGAACCGGCAAATGCACCGGCCTCCATCTCGAGTTTCGCGTACATCGCCGTGATGGTGCCGTCCTTCTTCGCGCCAATCTTCACAAACGAACGGCTGGCCGACGCCGGACCCGATGCGCGAAACACATCTTCGCGACTCATGACCAGTTTCACCGGGCGGCCCGACTTGCGTGACAGCACCAGCGCCACAGGCTCGAGATAGACCGTGGTCTTGCCACCAAAGCCGCCGCCGATTTCGCTGGCGATGACCTTGATGTCGGCCACGTTCATGCCCAGCACTTTGGCCGTCTGCGTGCGCACATCGAAGTGACCTTGCGTACAGCACCACACCACAGCCTGGCCGTCTTCATTGATGCGCACAGTGCACGCGTGCGGCTCGATGTAGCCCTGGTGCACGGTCGGCGTGGTGTAGGTGGCTTCGATAACCACATCGGCACTGGCAAAGCCCTGTGCGATGTCGCCGCGCTTCAACTCCATCCGGCTGGCAACGTTCGATGCCTTGGTCGGTGCCTCTGCGAGACCCTGTGTCATCAATGTCTCGTCGACCAGTGGCGCGTTGTCTGCCAGCGCCTCGTCGAGTGACAGGACCATCGGCAGCACTTCGTACTCAACAACGATGGCTGCAGCCGCCGCGTCTGCGATGGATTGCGAAGTGGCCGCAACCGCTGCCACTGCGTGACCGTGGTAGCGAACCTTGTCGCGTGCCATGACGTTGGTAGCGAGGTCGGCAAAGTCGCCGGCACCTTCGCCGCCGACGATCGCCTCGCGACTGACTGACGGAAAGTCGGCGCCTGTGCAGACGGCCAGCACACCGGCCATCTTTTCTGCAGCGCTGGTGTCGATGCGCTTGATCTTGGCGTGGCCATGCGGGCTACGCACATAGGTGCCGAACAACAGACCTGGCAGATTCTGGTCGGCGCCGTACTGCGCACGACCGGTGACCTTGTCGACGCCATCCGGGCGGACCGGACGCGAACCGATGTAACGATAGTCTTTGGCTTCGCTCATGCCTGTGCTCCTGTCTTGGTAAAGGATCCTGTCTTGGCAGAGGCTGTTCCGCTCGCGCGCATTTCCGCCGCGGCGTCGAGTACTGCGTGAATGATCTTGTCGTAGCCGGTGCAGCGGCACAGATTGCCGGCCAGCCAGTAACGGGTTTCTTCTTCGGTCGGGCTGGGGTTCTCGTCCAGCAAGGCCTTGGCTGCCACCACGATGCCGGGTGTGCAGATGCCGCACTGCAATGCCGCATGCTCAAGCAACTTGCGCTGAATCGGATGCAGCGTTTCGTTCTGTGCGATGCCCTCGATGGTGGTCACACTGTGCCCGCCCAGTTCTGCACCGAGTACCAGACACGAACACACCAGACGGCCGTCCAACAGAACTGAGCAGGCGCCACAGTCGCCTGTGCCGCACCCTTCCTTGGTGCCGGTGAACAGCAGGTTGGTGCGCAGCACTTCGAGCAGCGATTGCTGTGGTTCACACAGAAACTCAACAACTTCGCCGTTGATGGTCGTAGTGACGTGGGTCTTCATGCTTGAACTCCTTGCGCCCGGTCGCGGGCAATGCTTGCCGCGCGACGGCAGAGCACCGCGACGACCTTCAGACGATAGTCAGCCGTGCCGCGCTTGTCGGTGATCGGCGATGCTGCGGCACTGCATGCGCGACCTGCTGCAAGCAGCGCGGCCTCGTCGATCTTCGTGCCAATCAACGCAGCCGCTGCGGCCGGCACCAGCAATGCTGTTGGCGCAACCGCGCCGATCGCGACGCGTGCTGCCGTACAGGTGCCACTGTCGTCGAGTGTGACCGACACACCGACACCCGCCACGGCAATGTCCATCTCTGTGCGCGGAATGAACCGCAGGTAGGCATCGCTGGTGCGACCCTTCGGCCGCGGAAAGCGCAATCCGACCAGTACTTCACCTGCTGCAAGCGCGTTGCGCCCCACGCCAGTGACGAACTGTTCGACAGGCAGTTCACGATTGCCGGCAGGGCCGCGAATGACGCACACGCCAGCGCTCGCAATCAGCGCAGGGATGGTGTCACCCGCCGGCGATGCATTGCACAGATTGCCGCCGATCGACGCCCGGCCCTGAATCTGCGTTGAGCCAATGAGGTCCGTTGCCTCGATGACGCCCGGAAGAAGTTTGATCAGTGACGTGTTCGACGACAGCAGCGCGCCTGCCACGGCCGCGCCAATGAACACCTGTTCGGCACCCACATCGACCCGATTCAGATCGGGGATGTTCTTCACATCGACGATCAGGCGCGGGGCTTTATCCACCGAGCGCATCCTGACCAATACATCCGTCCCACCTGCCATGACCTGCGCACGCCGACCGGTCGAGCCGGCTTCCGCCAGCAGACGGACTGCGTCATCAAGGCCGGTCGGCGCGGCGTAGGCAAAACCTTCAGCCATCGTCTCTCTCCACCGTGTCCCAAGGAAGCCGGCATGTATACCACGCCCCTCTTACGGGACGAATGCCTGAGCACGTAGCCTGCGTGAGTTCGTAGAATCAAGCGTCGATCCGCGCATGTCCGTGGCGGACCTGACGCCCCACCCTCCCCACCGTACATAGCCGGAGTTCACGTCGATGCCCGAAGCAGCGCGCTATGCCAGCCATCTTGCGGCAGTGCAGACCCAACATGCGGTGGCACTGCAACGGTCCGAGGCGGACGTGCTGATCCTCGATGCCGGGCAGCATGGGTATCACTTCCGCGACGATCAGGCCCAGACCTTCCGCAGCAACCCGTTGTTGAACTACTGGCTGCCGCTCATCGATCAGGAGAGCCATGTGCTCATCTGGCGGCCGGGCAACAAACCCGTGCTGCTGTACTTCCAACCGGCGGACTACTGGCATCTGCCACCTGCCGCACCTGCAGGCGACTGGGTTCAGCACTTCGACGTGCGCATCATCAGCAGCGCACCCGCCTTGCAGGCGGCCGTGACCGAACTCGCGGGCGGGCGCGCCCTGTATCTGGGCACGCGTCCGGCGTTGCTCGCCGAGCACGACCGCGCAGCGAATCATGCTGCACTGATCAACCCGGCCGTGGCCCTGGACTACCTCGAGTTTCAACGCGCAGCCAAATCACCGTATGAGGTGGAATGCATGCGCCGGGCGACCGCCATGGCAGTGTTGGGCCACCGCGCTGCCGCAGCCGAGTTTGCGCGGGGCGGCAGCGAGTACAGTATCCATCTGGCCTACCTGCAGGCGTCGCAACAGACCGAACGCGACCTGCCCTACGGCAACATCGTCGCGCTGAACGAACACGCCGGCGTGCTGCACTATCAACATCAGTCGCAGGCGCAGCCGCAAACCCGCCATTCGTTCCTCATCGATGCCGGCGCGCGCCAAGCGGGCTATGCCGCCGACATCACGCGCACCTACGCAGCAACAACGGGACTGTTCGCGGACCTGGTGCAGGGGCTCGACGATGCACAACGCCGGCTCATCGAGCAGATCAAACTGGGCATGCCCTACCTCGAACTGCATGAGCAGGCGCATCGCATGACGGCAGAACTGCTATGCGCGAAGCAGGTATTGCGCTGCAGTCCCGACGAGGCCTATGCGCAAGGCTTGACGCGCGTATTCCTGCCGCATGGCCTCGGTCATCTGCTCGGTCTGCAGACGCATGATGTCGGTGGCCATATGACGGACGACAAGGGCGGCATTGCGCCACCGCCTGAACACTATGCGTCGCTGCGCAACACCCGGCGCGTTGCCGTGGGCCAGGTGTTCACGATCGAGCCCGGCATCTACTTCATCCCGATGCTGCTGGAGCCATTGCGGGCGCAGAACGATGCCCGCATCGACTGGCGCGCCATCGATGCGCTGCTGCCCTGCGGCGGCATTCGCATCGAAGACAATGTGCATGTGCTGGCAGACGGCGTGGAGAATCTCACGCGGGATGCGTTCGCCCGTTCGGCACACATCTGAAATCGCGGCGCGGCAGGTGCCTTGTGCACTGCGCGCGTGAACTCTGCAGCTTGAACGTCTGACTTTGTTCCTTGAGTACCGCGCAGGAAATCGACCGTGCCGCAGCTGAGTCTGGAACGCATCTTCTCCGCACCACCGCTCGGCGGTGTGCTGCCAAGCGCGGCAAAGTTGTCCCCCGATGGACGCCTGCTGACGTTTCTGCGTCCAGCCGACAACGACCGCGAACGTCTTGACCTGTGGTGCATGCCGACCGCGGTCGGCACGCCGACTGCAGGCGGCGCGCCGCGCTGTCTTGTCGACAGCAGCAGCGTGATCGGCAACGCCGAGCTGTCCGATGTCGAAAAGGCACGCCGGGAACGTCGCCGCGTATTCAGCAGCGGCATCGTCGAATACGAGTGGCAATCAGACGGGCAGAGCCTGGTGTTCAGTGTGGGCGGCGTGGTCTACCACTTTATCCAGCACACTGGCGCGATCGAAGCGTTGACAGTCGTGGGCGCACAGCAGAGCGATGTCCGGCTTTCGCCCGATGCCACCTGTGCCGCGTACGTTCGCGATGGCGATCTGTACGCGTTCAA
>CAMAVY010000035.1 GCA_945861675.1 Klebsiella pneumoniae
TTGCCCTACGCCGCGCTGACACCGCTGCTGACGCGTGATCATGAGGAACGCACGGTGCTGTCGACGGTGCGTATGGGTTGCGCGTTTGTCGGCTTCTACATCATTTCCGTTGCAACCGATCCGCTGGTGCGCATGTTCGCGACGCCAGCCGCGGGTTATCAGGCCGTGTCGGTCATCTATGCGTTGATTGCCACGTCGCTGCTGGTGATCTGCTATTTCAGCACGCGCGAACAAGCGCAGTTCACCACGCCTGCGCGCGTGCCGTTGCGTGACAGCGCGCGCGCCGTGCTCAGCAACGGGCCGCTCATCGTGGTCATTGTGGTGTTCATGTGCGGCTTGATGTCGTTCAACGTGCGCACGGCCGCGGCGATCTATTACTGCAAATACAACCTCGGCCGCCCGGATCTGATTGCAGCCTATTTCGCCTGGACCATGCCGGTGATGATTGCGGGGCTGCTGGGCGTGCCTTGGCTTGCGCGGCGGTTCGGTAAAGCGGGTGCCGTGATCGCAGGCGCGCTGGTGACCATCGTCGGCGGTGTGGGTTTGTACCTCACGCCAACGGACGCCGTGAACACCGCGTTGTTCTTCTGCTGCGTGATGGCGTTGGGCGGCGCGCCGGTGGCCGTGATGGGCTGGTCGATGACGGCAGATACGGTCGACTACGCCGAGTGGCGAACCGGTATTCGCGCAGATGCGCAGATCTACTCGGTGGCGGCGTTCTTCCAGCAGCTGGCGGCAGCGTTTGCGGGCGCCGGCGTGGCCGGATTGCTGGCCTGGTTCGGCTACGTTGCCAATGCCGCGCAGAGCCCGGACTCATTGCTCGCCATTCTGGTCATGATGAGTCTTGCGCCCTGCGCCATCATGATCGTGGCGATCGTTGCGTGCTTGTTCTATCCGCTCAGTGCGGCCCGCCATCAGGCAATCGAGGCGTCGCTCAACATACGACGCGGCACCGCGTGAGCGATGCAAGCAGACCGACCATGACAATTGATGCACCGACCACCGTTGCGACGGATGCCTGTAAACACGATGCGGGCGTCGTTCGGCCCGTGATCGATCGCAATCGCTGCGAGGGCAAGGAAGATTGCGTTCGCGTCTGTCCGTACAGCGTGTTCGAAATTGCCGTCATCGGCGCCGCAGAGAAGCAGGGCATGTCACCGCTGGGACGCGTCAAGGCGTTCTTTCACGGCGGGCGCCAGGCATTCGCCGTGCGTGCGGACGACTGCCACGGCTGCGGACTGTGCGTCGCGAAGTGCCCCGAGAAGGCCATCAAGCTGCAGCGCAGCTGACCTTCAGGCCGGTTGCGCGTGGGCACTCCAGTCGGCGCGGTCCCACTCCGCGTAGTAGTGCGTGAGCTTCTGGAAACGGGTTGGCGGCGTCAGCTTCAACTGCGTCCGGACGTCGTCCAGCGGTTGCGCAAGCAGTGCTTCCCAATCCGCCGCCGGCAGCCACGCGGCACGGCGGCCATTTCGATAGGCCTGCCAGGCGGCGCTGAGCACGGCGCGCAGCGGATACCCACGCGCAATCTTCAACGCGCCGATAAGGCCGATGACGCCCAAGCCGAGATTGCCGGTCTGCGGGTAAGAGAAGGTCACTACGCATACTTCGCCGAACGGCTGTGTGGAGTAACCGGTGACCACGTGCCAGAGGTCGTGCATGTCGCGCAACCGGCGGGCGTAGTGAGTCTGATCTTCGTTCAATTCGCTGTAGGCGTTCTTACGGCCGGCTTCGTTGTCGCCGACTTCGCTGGCCTCCACCAGGCCCTCGGCGGCGATGTTGTTGGTTTCAACGAACTGCAGGTAGGCGCGGCCCAGCGAACCCTCGGGCAGACGCGCAAGACCCGCACGGTCGGTGAGGCGCTGCAAAAGTTCACGTCGCGTGTCCAGTACGTTTCGCCCTACCGTGGTGGCGGCGAAGCGCGCGTACCCGGTTTCGATTGAATCGCCTGACAGGGACGATGTGATTACGAACACTTCGTCGGTTCGCTCCGGGTCATTGATGAGGTTGCGCAGGGCGCGCAATGCCACCAGGGGACGACGACGATTCATGGCGTTTCCTTCGTTCTGTCTGCTTTTTTCAAGTTTTCACGGGGGTCAGGCCGGTCGCAGCGGTGACACTGGCCCCGGCCGCGATCCGAATCTGTTCTTGAGTGTCGCTGCGATCTGCAAACGTGCCTATTGACATGAATGTAGATAAGTTTTGGCGATGCTACCGTTATCAACATTGATGTCAATAAGGAAAATGCATGCCGGCGCACAGTCGCAGGGTCCGAAGGACCCCGGAGCAGGCTCGGGAAGAAATACTCATCGTCGCTCGCACCCGCCTGCTCGAGCACGGCATCGAAGGCTTGAAGATCGCGGACGTTGCCCGCGATCTGCATATGAGCCATGCCACCCTGCTGCACCACTTCGGCAGCAGCGAAGGCATGCGCACGGCGCTGATTACGCGCATGGGTGCGGATGTGCTCACTGAACTGTTGGCCACGATGGACGGTGCACAGGCATCGGAAGATCAACGAGCGCGCTGGCTCAGCACAACGTTTGCGACCTTGGCGGAGGCGCGCCATGGCCAGCTGTTTGCCTGGCTTGCATTGCAGCCTGGCCAAGCCAGCGCGGTGTCGGACGAAGCGATCGCCGCACCTACTGCCAACCTGTTCGGCGAGTTGCTTGGCCGAATGCAGAAGGTCATGCCGTTGGCGCAGGCGCAGTTTCTGGTGACGCTGGTGGTGACTTCGGCGATTGGCATGGGCGTGTCGCGTGGCTGGCTGGGTGCCATGGGGCTGCCCGCAGATGACGCGGACGTTACGGGTTTCGTGCGTCAGCTGTCGGCGCTGTTGCCGGTCACCTTGCCCACCAGGGTCGGTGCCCCGCTCTGACGCATCACGCCTGTCCTTGGGCCTCCTTGTTGAACCCGTTGGTAGCGAGTCGCCCTGCTTTGGTCATCCCCGACTACGCTTGAACAGCCTGCTGAAGAAAGAGCTGTACCTCAAATGGATGACAATCACGCCGGGCCGGCCAGCCGTCTGGTGACCGCTTGGGTAGGTCTCCATGCTGCGTGAAGCGGTTGCGGCACCGCGCATCCTCATCGCGTCGGCAGATGAGGAAATGCGTCTGCGTCTGCGTCAGCGCCTGCAGGGCCGCGGGCTCAGTGCGGTGGTGGCGGGCGATGGACCCTCGATCATCGAGGCGATCAACCGTGAGCGGGTGGATCTGGTGTTGCTTGATGGCGACCGGTTGCAGCCGCATGCGTGCCGTATCTGCCGTGCCATCCGGCGTCTGAACGGCGGGGTCAACCTGCCGATTCTGTTGTTTGCGGAACAGGAGAGCGAAGCGTTCATCAGGCGCGGCTTCAGCGCCGGCGCCAACGATGTGGTCTGGCGCCCGCTGACCGATTCCGCGTTGGCGCATCGCATTCGCTACCTCGTACGCAGTGCGGACATCGTGCGGCAGTTGGCGACGCTGGTGCGTGCCAGCCCGGATCTGGTGTATCGCTTCGTTCGGCGTGATCAGGGCTTCGATGTACTCGAGCATGAAGCGGTGGCGGTCAGCGCGGGCCGGGCGCAGCGCAATACGGAAGAGTTCGAACAGATGATGGACAACGACGCCGTCGCCGAAGTGCGGGCATCGATGCAGCAGGCATTGCTCACGGGCCGTCGGCAGGATGTGAACTTTGGTGTTGGCCCGTTTCCCGCCCGTCGTGATTACGAGATGCGGCTGGTGGCCGCCGGACCTGACGAAGGCCTGGCGTTCGTGCGCGATGTCACGGCGCGCAGGCGCGTGGAAGGGTTGAACACCCGGCTTGCACGGGCGCTGGACCAGTCGTCGAATTCGTTGCTGATTCTGAACGGCGAGACACTTGCCATTGAGCATGCCAACCGCAGCCTGGTCGACAGTTATGGCGAACAGGTCACCGGCCGTCCGGTGTTCGATGTGCTGGCCCCCGAGCATCGTCCAGGCCTCGAGGAGGCGATCCGTCAGGTCAGTGGCGCTGAAGGCGCGGAGTACGCCTGGTCGAGTGTGGTCTGCCCCAGCAACGGCAAGCGTTTCCCGGTGGACGCGCGTATTCAGGCGTGGCACGACGAGCACGGCCGCATTCTCATCCTGAACCTGCAGGACGCGACTGAACGCGCACGTCAGGAAGCACGCATCCGCCATCTGGCTTACTACGATGAGCTGACCGGCCTCGCCAATCGGCAATTCCTGCGCGAGTTCCTGGCCCGGGCAATCGTGCGGGCGGGCCGCGACGGGCGAGGCGTTGCGTTGCTGTTCCTCGACCTCGACCGCTTCAAGCGCATCAACGACACGCTGGGCCACGCTGTCGGCGACCTGCTGCTTCAGCATGTGGCCGAACAGTTGAAGACCTGCTTCCGCACCGAGGATCTGGTCTCCCGGATCGGGATGGACGACGGCGCCACGGTGGCGCGTCTCGGCGGCGACGAATTCACCATCGTGCTGACGGATCTGCGCGGGCGCGAAGATGCGGCGCGCGTCGCGGAGCGTGTCATCGAACGGCTGAGCGTGCCGGTCATGCTTGAAGGCCGAGAGGTGGTGGTGACGCCCAGCATCGGCATCGCCGTGACACCCGAAGCCGGGCTGACGCCGATGTCGTTGATCAAGAACGCCGACGTGGCGATGTACGAAGCGAAGAAGCGCGGGCGCAACCGCTACTGCTTCTTCGAGGAAGGCATGGCCGACCAGACCATGGTGCGCCTGGACCTTGAAGGGGCGCTGCATCGGGCGCTGCAGAACGACGAACTGCGCGTGTTCTATCAACCACAGGTGCGCCTGGATACCGGCGAAATCGTAGGGATGGAGGCGCTGATGCGCTGGGAGCATCCGCAACACGGCCTGATTCCACCGAATCATTTCATTCCGCTGGCCGAGGAAACCGGCCAGATTGTGCCGATGGGCGAATGGATTCTGCGCGCCGCCATCAAGCAGGCCGCGGCCTGGAGCAATGCAGGCATGCCGGTGCGTGTGTCGGTGAACGTGGCCGTGCCGCAGATTGAGAAGGGTGGGTTCGACAATCTTGTGGGCTCCGTGCTTACGGAATACGGATTGCGAGCCGGGCTGCTTGAGCTGGAGCTCACTGAAACTGCGCTGGTGAGTGAGGGCGAAGTGGTGGCCACGCTGGCACGGCTGCGCCAGCATGGTGTCTGTATCGCGGTCGATGACTTCGGTACGGGGTATTCATCGTTGGCGGTGTTGAAGCGCTTACCCGTGGACGTGGTGAAGATCGACCGCGGCTTCGTGACCGACGCCGACGTGAATGCGGATGACGCGGCGATCGTCGAGTCGATCGTGTCCATGGCGCACACGCTTGGCAGAGATCTGGTCGCCGAAGGCGTGGAGCGCACGACGCAGGCGGATCTGCTGCGACGCTTACGGGTGCAGCGCGCGCAGGGCTATCTGTTCTATCGGCCCATGCCGGCAGCAGAGGCCACGCGTGCGCTCGAAGCTTCCCAACAACAACACTTGGACGCGATGCAGGTGCCGTCGCATGCGACCGCTGCGGCAGACAGCAGCGATCAGTCCCTGATCGAGCGTGGACCGCTGCGCGAGCGCCGCCGATCGCGTGTGCGGGTGCAGAGCCCCAGCCAGCTGCGCTAGCAGCTGGCGGAAAGAGGCAAAAGCCCAGCTGCGCTAGCAGCTGGCGGTGGGCAGAAGGTGAGAGGAAGCGCTACTCAACCCGCAATGCGCGCGCCTCGTTGCGCGCCGGTGCGCCACCGCGGTTCAGCAGCAGCAAACCCGTCTCGGTGTTGTTGGAGCTGGGGCCAACATCAAGCACTTCAAGTTTGTCGCGGCCACCTGGCAGCAGGCGAGTGGCACCCGCACCACCGGCTGCAAACACGCCGAGATACTGCTCGCCAAGTGGCGCCAGCGTGACGCCTTCAAGCACATCCGTGACTTCGCCCGAGAACCCGTCGTCGACCGCCAGCGCCGTGACATCGATGGGTTGCAGGAAGTTCGCAGCATCCATGCCGATCTGTTCGCCGCAGATCAGCAACACAGTGTTGCCACTCTGAACATCCTGATCGGTGAAGAACAACGAAGTGGCTTCGCCTGTTGCGAGGTTCTGGGCGAACGCTGCGTTGCGTCCGTCGTCCAGTTGCGGCGAGAGTGATGCGTCATAGTTGAATACTGCGTAGTCGAGCTTGCCGTCCTGGTTGGTGTCGAGATCGAGCTCGAACAGGGCCAGCGAATTGCTGTGTGCCTGCCGCTCCCAGGTGTTGACGGCGAACGCCATGTTGAACGACGCGTTGGCGCTGCGCACGCCGGCACTCACCGGGAAAGTGGCGTAGCCAAGGTAGCGCAGGTCGGGGCGTGGATCGCCTTCGCCGGCCGCGCCCCGAGGTTGGTTGGGGCTGCTGCCGATCAGCGAGTAGGCCTCGACGGTGGTGCTGCCAACGCCGGCATTGCGCAGTGTTTTCGCCTCGCCCGGTTCGATCTCGTGCGGCACCTGCACATCGCCGGCGCGGCGCGGCAGCACCTGCCGTGCGCTATGAATGTTGTTGCGCGGGTCGGCCGCATCCGACAGCGACAGGTAGCCGTCGAGCTCGTACACGGTCAGCAGGTCCGCGTTTGCGCCTTGTTCGCCTGAGTTCAACAGCCAGCCGGGCAGTGTTGTGCCATTGACCTGCGGCGCGGCCTCGAACTGTTCGCTCTCGCCGGCGCGCACCCGAATCCGGTTTGGCGCCAGCAGCTGCACGTTCCCGTTGGCCGCGTCGTTGGCAAAACGAATGGTGGGCTTGATGCGGTGTTCGATGTCGCGGCGACCAAAGTTACGCACGGTGACTTCGCGGCGCGCGACATAGCGTCGCGCCGTCACAGCCACGCATCCGAACGACAGCGAAGCGCGGCCGCGGCTCTCATAGGCGACAGCCGAGGTTGCCAGCGCACGATCCACACGCACTTCACCATTGCCATTGCGGGTGATCGGCGCCAGTTCACCACCGAACAGCGCGGGCCGGTTCAGCAGGCAGGTTTGTGCCGTATTCGTGAGCATTGCTTTGAGTTCGGCAGGGCTGCGGCGTGGATAGACCTGTTTCAGCAGCGCTGCAGCACCGGCGACCATCGGCGCGGCGCCCGACGTGCCACTGAAGGCCTCGGTGTCCGTACCGCTGCCTGCAATGGCGGAGACTGATGCACCGGCCGCGCCTTCGAACGGGTCGCCACCGGCGACGAGACCGATCAGTGCTGCGCGAACGCCGCGCAGACGTCGCGATTGCCGGCAGCGTTGTCGCCGTACTGCAGGTCGGCTCTGATGGGCGCACTGAACGGGCCCGAGTAGGGCTGGAACACTGCACCGATGTTCTGCACGGCGGCAGCCCGTGCGGTGATGCGCAGCACATCCAGCTTGCTGGATGGCGCCTTGGTTTGCGCAACCGACAATGCCGAAGGCGCGGCTGCAGGTGTGCCTGTGACGAATGGTCGGTCGGCGCCATTGCCCGCAGATGCGACCGTGAGCACGCCGAGCTTGCTGGCGTTGTCCACTGCGAACGAGAGGTCGTCATCGAAGGCGGTGCCATAGTCGGCACCCAGCGACATGTTGATGATGTCGACGTGATCACGTGTGTCGCCGTCGCCATTCGGGTCGACCGCGAAGTCCATGCCTTGAATGAGTGCGATGCCGCTGCAGCTGGTGGCCACCGATGAACAGACCTTCACTGCATACAAGGCCACGCCGGGCGCAACGCCGCTGGGGTTGTTGGCAGCAAATGCAGCAGCGCTGCCTGCGCCGCCGAGATTGGCATGCAGATAGTCGATGCCGCTGTCGGGTACTGCGACGCGCACTCCGAACCCGGCAATGCCGAGGTTCTGCACCGCGCGCGCCGATGTACGGCGCTGTTGCGCTGAGGTCGACGCGATAGTCGCGCACGCGGCCCAGTGCGCGTGCGCTGTCTGCGATACGCCGTGCCATGTAGTTGCGCTGTTCGCCGTCGACGCGCACCCGCTGCTGCGCACCACTGCCGGCGGTTGTGTTCTCAGCTTCTGCAACCGAGGGTTCGCGCAGCCGCACGACGACCTGCATGCGTGGATGCGCAGCGCGTGCAGTGCTCGATCGGTGTGCGCCGGGCAGAGCCAGCGCGCCTGCTGCACTGGCGCTCGAATCCCTTCAGCAGCTTTTCGCGCTCGTCGCGTGCTGTGCACAGCAGTGATAATCGCCGCGATCCAGAGCCGGGAGCGTGTTCGAGTGCTGAGCTATCGCCATGTGTTTCACGCCGGCAATCTGGGTGATGTGCTCAAGCATCTGTGCCTGCTGGCAACGCTGCGGGCAAGCACGCGCAAAGAGACGCCCATGTGCTACCTGGAGAGCCACGCAGGTGCGGGCCTGTATGGATTGCGCGTCGATGCGCCTGCTGCAGAGTTCCACAGTGGGATCGGTGCCCTGTGGTCGCAGCTTGCGCCAGTACAGATCAAGACTGCTGCAAACAGAACAACTGACGTGCTGCTGCAGGACTATCTGACGCTCGTGCAGCACGCGCAGCAATATGCACATGTAGTGGGTGCATCGCCCGCCCACCCGCAGGCGCAGGACGCACATGCGCCGCTGCAGCTGTACCCGGGCTCGCCCTGGTTCGCGCGCGCATGCCTGCGTGCAGGCGATCGCATGTGGCTCGCCGAGTTGCACCCAACGGACGCGCCTCTGCTCGAACAGACAATGCAGCTGTACCTTGCGCTCGGCGGTATGCGCCAGGGTGACGTGCATGTGCGGCAGGCCGACGGCTACGGCATGTTGGCGGCCAACCTGCCGCCGCGCGAACGGCGCGGCGTGGTGCTGATTGACCCGGCCTACGAGCTGGCCGACGAGCACGACCGTGCCATGCGTGCGCTAACGGCGGCGCTGGGGCGCTTTGCGCACGGCGTCTATCTGTTGTGGGCGCCCACACGCGGCAAGGCCGAACCCGCGCGTATGGAACGCGATCTGCTGCGCCTTCGGCCAGCGAAGCTGTTGCGGGCGAGCTTCGTCCCGAGTGACGCAGTCATTGCGCGCGCGGCGGCGCAGCAGCAGGCGGTGCCGTTGGGCTCGGTCGTATGGCTGATCAACCCGCCGTATCAGGTTGATGTGCAGCTGCAGGCCACCTTCGCGGCCTGCGCCGAGCTGCTGGATGTGGCCGCGGAGGTGCGCTGGCTGGTGGGCACTTAACGCGACGCTACATCTGTCGGAAGATCGCCGCGTAACGTTGGCTGACGCGCAGCCGCTCCGCTCGCGTGCGCAGGCTGAGTACATAGCGACCGCGCAGGTCGCGGCGCGCTTCGACGATCTGACCTACGTTGACGATCAGCGATCGATGGATGCGCCAGAAACTGTCCGGGTCCAGTTCCGCTTCCAGCTCGGACAGTGGCTTGCGCAGCAGCAGTTCGCGGTCGCGCGTCTTCACTGTGGTGTATTTCAGATCGGCTTCGAAGTAGACCACTTCATTGACGTGAATCAGTTCGACGCGGTCGGCTTGACCTGCGCGCAGCCATTGCAGTGGCCGTGCGCCGCTGCCAGGCTCGGGACTCGAACTGGCTACAGGCAGGTCGCGCAGTGACTCTGTCGTACCCGACCGCACGGGGGCTGCGGGCTGGCCGTCGCCTGCGCCAAGTTCGTCGAGCAGCCGCTTCAGCAAGCCGCCCGCGGCCTGGCGCAGGTCCTGCTCGGTGGTCCGGCTGCTTGCTTGCCGTGCCGCAAGCAGGCTCTGCAGGCGACTGACTGTTTCGCCAAGGCGCGCGCGCGTCACTGGTTTCACGAGATAGTCGACCGCCGCGCGTTCGAACGCGGCGACAGCGTGTTCCTCAAATGCGGTAACGAATACCAACGCAACATCGGGCGGCAACGCTCGCGCGACAGCAAACCCATCAACGCCCGGCATGCGGATGTCCAGGAACACCACGTCGGGGTCGCAGGCGCGCACAAGCGTGAGTGCCTCGCGTCCATTGTGTGCGATGCCGTCGATCTGCAGCCCCGGCCACAGCACTTTCAGTTCGCGTGCGAGGTACTCAGCAAGCACGGGCTCATCGTCGGCAATGATGGCGCGGGCGACGGGCGCGCTGGACAGGTCGCGCTGCTTTGATGGGCTGGTGGGGTTCGGCATCGCGGGTCAGTCCTGGCGAACTGCGGGAAGGCGCAACTCGGCGACCGTGCCACACGGGGTGTTGGCGAACAGGCGGACGCTGCCTGCAGTGCCATACAGCGTATGCAGGCGATCGCGCATGTTCGGCAGACTGGTGCCACCTTCCCTGGGCGCAGCCTCTGCAGACGCTGCGTCAGATTCTGCGCCGTCCGGGCGCGGGCCGTCCGAGTTGATCTGGCTTCGCGTGGCGCGGTTGTCATCGGCGTTGCGGCCGCTGCTGCCGGCCTGCACCCCAATGCCATTGTCAGTCACGCTCAACTGCAGGCTGCCGTCGTCCAGCAGGCTGATCTGCACGCGCACGGTGCCGCCTTGCTCTGCGGGCTCTATGCCGTGCCGCACGGCGTTTTCGACCAGCGGTTGCAGCATCAACGGTGGCAACGGTGTGCCAAGCAGGTCGTCGGGGCAATCGATCTGGAACTGCAGTCTCTGGCCCATGCGCAGTTGCTGGATGCGCAGGTAGGCGGTCAGGACCTCAAGCTCGTCGGCCACGGTCACCACGTTGCGACGGCTGCGGCGCAGCGAGGCGCGCAACAACTGCGTGAGTTGTTCGAGCAACGTGCGTGCGCGCGGCGCGTCGACTTCGATGAGACTGATGACGTTTGAAAGGGTGTTGAACAGGAAGTGCGGTTCCATCTGCGCCTGCAGCACGTTCAGCTGGGCCTTCACGAGTTGGCGCGCCTGTTCGGCGCCTTGCAGCCGTCGCAGGTCCAGTTCGCGACGCATGTCGGCCATGATGTGCATGCCCAGGAAGCCCAGCGTGCCGATGCAGCCGAACAGCACGCCGAGGCCCACGCCCGAACGCCCCACACTGCTGAAGAAGAACGTGGGATTGCCGACCAGCGTCCAGCCACCCAGCACCAGCCCCACCAGCAACCCCACCGGCATGGTGATCGCCTGCAGCAGCGCGGGATTCATGTGCTGCCCCAGCAGCGCCTGCGAGACGAACGAGCCGCCGAGGATGGAAGCGCCGATGCAGATCGACACAATGAGATTGCCGACGAAGCCATCGAAGACGGTGGTCAGGCCAAGCGCAATGACAATGCAGAACACCAACGTCCAGAACGCGCTTGCGGCGCGCGGGTGCTGGATGAACCAATCAGTCAACACGATTGCGTTCTGGCAGCCAGTCGACCATGCGGCCGCTGTTTGACGCGCATCAGAGCCATCAGAGCCATCAGAGCCATCAGAGCCATCACAGCAGGGCCACGCCGCCCGACAGCGCGGGGTGGAACCACCAGAGTGCAGCGGTCACCACGGCGGCAATCGCGAGCGGCAACAGCAACTCGGAGATGACCAACCGGTTGCGTCCACCGACGATGGCGCCGAACGGAATGAGCGAGGTGACTGCGGCAAAGGCCGGCCAGTTGGAAAGGCCCGCTTTGCGTCGGTCCATGGCCAGCATGCCAAGCGCTGAGACCGCCGCCATGCTGCCGAAGAAGCCGATGGAGGCGTTGTCGCCATTGGCCAGCAGATGCGAAGTCGCCCACGACAGCAGCCCCCATTGCACGGGATGACGTGTGATGCGCAGCAGGCCGCGCGCCGCATCTCCGGCCAGCTTGCCCTCTGCGCCCACACTGGTCGGGTTCGGCACGGTGAAGCCGCCGACGATGAAGAACACCGCGATCGGCATGATCAGCTTCGGCGCCAGGTTGAGTGCGGGCCAGTTCAGCGGAAAGTGTGGCGTACCTGTGTAGGTCCAGATCAGCGCCGCCAGCGTGGCAAACGCCAGACCGCTATAGATGCCGAGGTAGGCGCCCTGGCCGTACCGCGCAAGCAGCAGCGGGCGCAGGCCGGTACTGCTGATGCCAAGGTGTGTGACAAAGAACAGAAAACCGGCAAGCCAAACCCACTGTGCTGTCATCGCGCGTCCGCCCTGAGTCGTTGCGCAGAGACTGCGCCGCGGTTCGGGGCGGAATCAAGCGAGCGGGACGAATGCGTGGGTCCGCGCATCAAACGCGGAATTGGGTCACCAGTTCGTCGACGCTCTTGGCCAGATCGACCATGGACTGGCAGTGCTGCAGGTTCAGTTTCGAGCCATCGGCGGTGGCGTTCGCCACTTGCGAAATGCTGTTGATGCTGCGGTTGATCTCAGCGGTCACGTGGCTTTGCTCGCGTGACGCGACGGCGATCTGGTTGGTCATGTCCTTGATCACGCTGACGGCGCGGGTGATCTCGGCCAGCGCGCCGCCTGCGCGCTCGGCCTGCATCACGCTGCGCTCGGCCTGCCGACGGCCCTGTTCCATCACCGATACAGCGTCGCGGGCGCCGTGTTGCAGGCGCTCGATCATGGCGTGAATTTCTTCGGTCGAGCTCTGTGTACGGCTGGCGAGGGTGCGTACTTCGTCTGCCACGACGGCGAAGCCACGGCCTTGCTCGCCGGCGCGTGCGGCTTCGATGGCGGCGTTCAACGCCAGCAGGTTGGTCTGCTCGGCAATTCCGCGGATCACGTCGAGCACCGAGCCGATGTTCTCGGACTCCTTCTGCAGCTGCGAGATGACGTCGGAGGCACGTTGAATGTCATGCGCCAGCGCGCGGATGGCATCCATGGTCTCGGCGACCACCTGCTTGCCTTCGTTTGCTTCAGTGTCGGCGTTGCCTGCGTCGGTGGCCGCGGTGGCCACGTTGTTGGCGACTTCCTGCACGGTGCTCGACATCTGGTTGACTGCCGATGCGACCTGCGCAATTTCCTGCCGTTGATCCGAGGTGCCCTGGCTTGCGGTGCGCGAGCTGTCGGCCAGGTTATCGGCCGTGCGCGACAGTGCGGCACTGGTCTGCGTCAGCTGATTGACCATCTTGTGCACGCGATCCACGAACGCGTTGAACCAGTGCGTGAAGTCGCGCAGTTCTTCGTCGCTGGTTGAGTGCAGGCGCCGCGACAGGTCGACCTGGCCTTCGGCCATGCTACGCATCGAACGGACCAGATCGGCCATTGGCCCCGTGAGCTGGCTCTGCACCACCCAGCCCGATGCCGCCGCGAGCACTGTTGTTCCCAGCAGAATCGCAAACAGACTTCCGGGCGTTGCTGCCTCCGTGCCCATCTGCCAGAACGCCGTACAGGCCAGCAGCACACTGACCGCGCTGGTGATTGTCACCCCGAGCAGAACTTTCCATTTCATGATTGCTTGCGATCCTTCTTCAGCGAGTCAGGCTGACCACGTCCGCCTTCAGTCTAGACAAGAATAGCTTTGCGCCAGGGTGATCGAAGTGCTCCGCTATGATCCGCGCACTGCATGCGCACTGCATGCGCACGTTGTGCGCCGCGTTCGTTGGAGCTTGGGTAACAGGAGTGTGTAGCCACATGTTGACAGGAGCGCGCCGATGACCTGGCAGCCCGAAGTCGATGAACTCATGCGCAGGCGCGCAGAAGCGCTGCAGCAGGGCGGCAAGGCCGGCATTGCGCGTCAACATGCCGCCGGCCGATTGACCATTCGAGAACGGATTGCCGCCGTTCTGGACTATGGAAGCTTTCAGGAGCAGGGCCTTGCGACGGCGGCGCCCGAATTCGATGAGCAGGGCAACGTGATCGGCTATACACCGGCCAACTATGTGCTGGGGTTCGGTCAGATCGAGGGCCGGCGGGTCGTCGTTGGTGGTGAAGATTTCACACTGCGTGGTGGCTCGCCCAATGCGGCTGGACTGCGCAAGAGCGTGTATGCGGAACATCTTGCGGTGCAGTACCGCACACCGCTGGTACGGCTGTTGGAAGGTGGCGGCGGCAGTGTGCGTGGCGCTGGGTCCAAGCAGGGCGCGCCGGCCGGCGACCCAGTGTTCAACGAGCCGCGCTTCAAGATCATTGCCGATGCGTTGGGTCAGGTGCCCGTGGTATCCGCGGCGCTGGGCGCCGTTGCAGGGTTTCCGGCGGGCCGGCTGGTGTCGTCGCATTTCAGTGTGATGACGCGCGCGACGGCGCAGGTGTTGGTGGGCGGTCCAGCGCTGGTGCAACGCGCGCTCAACATCAGCATGACGAAGGACGAACTCGGTGGTGCAGAAGTGCACGCCTTGAGCGGCGTGGTCGATAACCTCGCAGACGATGAGTTCGATGCGCTGACACAGATGCGGCGGTTTCTGTCCTATCTGCCTAGCAACGTGTGGCAGCTGACCCCGCGTGCGGCCTGCGCCGACGATTCCGAACGGCGTGATGAACTGCTGCTCGGTATCGTGCCGCGCGACAGCAGCACGCCATTCGACATGCGCAAGGTGCTGGGCGCGGTGCTCGATCGCGACAGCTTCTTTGAAGTGACGCGTGCCTATGGCCCCGGCCAGATTACCGGCTTCGGCCGTCTGGGCGGCCAGGCCGTGCTGGTGCTTGCCAACGACTGCCGCCACTACGCTGGTGCCATGACCGCAGAAGGCGCGCAGAAGTGGCGCCGCGCCATCGAGCTGGCGGATACCTTTCATCTGCCCGTCGTGAACTTTGTTGATGAGCCGGGCTTCATGATCGGGCCCGACGCCGAGCGCGCCGGCACGATTCGCTATGGCATGGCGGCGGTGAGTGCGGCCGTGCAGTCGGTGGTGCCCTGGGCGGTGGTGCAGGTGCACAAGGGATTTGGCGTGGCGACGGCCGCGCACTATGCGGCGGACGCCTATGTGCTGGCATGGCCGTCCGTTGAGAGCGGCGCATTGCCCATTGAAGGCGGTGTGGCGGTCGCGTATCGGCGCGAGATCGAGGCAGCGCCTGACCCGGATGCGAAACGCCGCGAGCTTGAAGACAAGTTGCGTGCAACCCGCTCGCCGTTCGCGCGCGCCGAGTCGTTTTCAGTGCATGAGGTGATTGACCCGCGCGAAACCCGTGCGCTGTTGTGTCGTTGGGTTGATTGGATTCAACCCCGCCTGGAAACGCTCAAGGGCCCCGTGCGCTTTCCGTTTCGGCCGTAAGGGCCGCGCGGCAGGGCGGTCAACAGGTTCGCCAGCGCTGCGCGTCGGCAGGGCGGTCAACGCGTGCGCAAGCGCTGCGCGGTGGATGCGCGTGTTCGGGTTGGTATCGCAATTGCAACACTTTTGTGTGTGATGGCGAGTCTGTGAGATGGCGAGTCTGTGAGATGGCGAGTTTGTGAGATGGCGAGATGCAGCCTGGCTGTGGGCCCGTCAGCACAGATTTCGCCCGAACAACAGGCAATTCGGAGCCGCGTGCCATGACCATTCAACAGCTGTCGATGACCGATGCTGCGTTTCTCTACGGTGAAACGAACGGCATGCCCATGCACATCGCCGCCGTGCAGGTGTTCGATGTGCCTGTGGCGAAACGCGCGAACTACTTCAGCGCGCTGAAGCAGCACTATGCGCGGCATCTGCACTGCGTGCCGTTTCTGACGCGGCGCGCGAGTGCCATGCCGCTGGGTCTCGACCATCCCATGTGGGAAACCTGCGCGGTTGACGTCGACTACCACATTCAATGCCTGCGCCTTCCCGCACCTGGGTCGCAACTGCAGTTGGAAACGCTGATTGCCGAATTGCATGCGCTGCCGCTGGATCGCAATCGGCCGCTGTGGCGTTACTACCTGATTGAAGGTCTGCACGAGGGCCCGGCCGGTGCGACCGACGACGAACTGTTCGTGTTCTACACCAAGATGCATCACTCGGCCGTTGATGGAATGGCAGGGCAGGCTGTGCTTGAGCTGATGTACTCAGACTCCCCCGAGCTCGATGTACCGGCCGCATCCGATACGGTCGCATCGGATGCGGTCGCATCGGATGCGGTGGCAGCAGATGCAGTAGCCGCAGCGGACGATACAAACCTGGACGAGCGCGCAGACCAGCTTGAGCGCATGCATCATGTGCTGCGCGAGTTCGTTCTGCAGCCGTTCCGTCAAGTGGCGCGCATGCGGGAACAGCTGGCAGCCATGCGCAGGCTCAGCAACCACATTGCACGTGGCCGCGATCTTGGCGCCTACGCGCAGTCTGCGCCGGCCTCACCCATCAACGTTGCCGTAGGCGCTGAACGCAGTTTCGCTGTCGGCACGTTGCCGCTTCGCGAAATGAGCGCCTTTGGCAAACGGCACAACGCAAAACTGAACGATGTATTCATGGCCGTGTGTGCCGGTGCACTGCGGGAGCACCTGCTTGCGACAGACAGCCTGCCGGCGGCGCCGATGCTGGCCGGCGTGCCTGTATCGCTGCGCGCGCATGGCGATCAGTCGATGAACAATCAGGTCACCATGATGTTGTGTTCACTGGCGACAGACGTTGCTGATCCGCTTGCACGTCTGGCGGCCATTCGCGATAGCGCAATGGTGGCCAAGAAGGTGGTGTCCATGACCAGGGATCTGCTGAACAGCGACATGCACCTGCCTGGGCTGCCGTCGCTGATGTCCATGCTTGCCAATGCCTCCATGCTGCTGCCTGCGGGCATGCCTGTGCCGTCGTTCTGCAATCTTGTGCTGTCCAACGTGCCCGGGCCGCGGCAGACGAAGTATCTGAACGGCGCGCGCATGTTGACGCATTACCCCGTGTCCATCGCTGCCCATGGGCAAGCGGTGAACATCACCGTGCAGAGCTATGAGGATCGCGTGGACTTTGCAGTGACTGCATGCCGTCGTGCTTTGCCTGATGCCGTGGGTCTTCGGGATCGCGTGCTTGGCGCCTGGCAGGCGTTACTGCACTGCCCTGATCGCAGCGCGGCAGCGTGCACGGCACCGCCGTGCACGGCGTCGACTGCGGCGGCAGTTGCGCACGGCCATATGCTCGCCGCTTGAGGTGGCGCGTTGCTGGTTCGTTCTGGCAGCCCGCCGGCTCAGCCTTCGAGCAGCACTGTTGGCAGCAGATCGTCGGCAAGCGCCGCCATCGGACGTGCCAGGCGCCGCAGATCTGCGACCGGTCGGGCGCCCGCGAACATACCCTCGCTGACCTCAGGGCGAAAATCTCCAGGTCCCAGGTGCTGCGCGAGGCGCTGATTCAGCGCCGGCAGATCGCGGCGTTGCGCGAAACGACGCACCAGGTGACAGATGCCCAGTTGCTCATCGAAGAGCGACACGTCTACGCGATCGACCTGCAGTGGCGGCTCGCCGCTTTTGAATACGCTCATCTGCCGTTGCCACTCGTCGTCGGGCATCCACACGCCGATCTGCGCGTTGACAACCTCCAGACCATGGCGATTGAACATGGCGTATTGCCACAGACCGAACTCGCTGACAGGCACAAAACGATGACTGTCATGGCTGACGCCTGAACGCAGGCGCCGGACAGTGGCACAGACCAGTAGCTGGCGGGGCGGCATGGGGCAGGTTTCGCAGCTGGGCGCCAGAGTATAGAAACGGATTCGCGATGCGCTTGTGCAGTCGCGTGCTGGCCCGGGCAACGTGGCGAATGCCTGGCTGAATCGCGGGCGCTCACGTGGCACATGAATCATTGCCATTGAGGCCAGCAGCCGAGCCGGCCTAAGCTGGCGGCGCGTCACCGCGTTCAGCCTGCGACCCCTACATGAGTTCGATACACCTTGAGTTGCGCCATCTGCGCACGCTTGTCGCGCTACGCGATACCGGCAGCCTGGTGGAGGCGGCCGACAGGCTGTTCGTCACGCAATCGGCGCTGTCACATCAGCTCAAGGATCTTGAGGATCGCATTGGCTGCGCACTGTTCTTCCGCAAGACCAAGCCCGTGCGGTTCACGGCGGCGGGCCAGCGCATGTTGAGCCTGGGTGATGAAATTCTGCCGAAGGTTGCCGCGTCCGAGCGCGATCTGCAGCAGGTGGGCGGCGGTCGGACCGGTCGCCTGCACATTGCAATCGAATGCCACAGCTGTTTCGAATGGCTGATGCCGACCATCGAGCGTTATCGCGACGGCTGGCCGGATGTGCAGCTGGATCTCGTGGGCGGTTTCAACTTCGACGCGCTGCCGGCGTTGCTGCAGGGTGATCTCGATCTGGTGATCACAGCCAACCCGCAGGCGGGTGATGGCATTCGTTATGTGCCGCTGTTCCAGTACGAAGCGCAACTGGTGTTGCCACGCACACACCCCTTGACCGAAGCCGCCTTCATCCAGCCTGAGCAGTTGCGCGCTGAAACGCTGATCGTGTATCCAGTCGATCGCAGCCGGCTGGATGTGTTCGTGAACTTTCTCGATCCTGCAGGTGTGACGCCGGCTGCTGTGCGCACCGCGGAACTCACGCCAATGATCGTGCAGCTGGTCGCAAGCGGTCGCGGCGTGGCATGTCTACCGAACTGGGTGTTGCACGAGTACCTGGAGCGCAAGTTGATCGTAGTGCGTTCACTGGGCGAGGACGGGTTGTGGCCGACCTTGTTTGCCGCGTTGCGCGAAGAGGATGCAGGTGCCGCCTATCTCAACGCGCTGATCGATACCGCGCGCCAGACCTGCTTCGAAAACCTGGTGGGCGTGCTGCCCGTCGTCGATGAAGCGTTGAGCTGATGACGTGCGTGCGACAGCCAACGCGCAACATTAGCCACTGGGACGCCTGACCACATGGGAAAGGGGCGGCTGGAGGCGTTCAGCGACGGTGTGATCGCCATCATCATCACGATCATGGTGCTCGAATTGAAGGTGCCGCACGGTACCGGCGTGGACGCGCTGTTGCCGCTCGCACCGACACTCGGCAGCTATGCGTTGAGCTTCGTGTACGTGGGCATCTACTGGAACAACCATCATCACCTGCTGCATGCCGCAAAATCGATCGATGGCCGCAGCCTGTGGGCCAATCTGCATCTGCTGTTCTGGCTGTCGCTGATTCCGTTCTGTTCGGGCTGGATGGGCGAGAACCACTTCGCAACCTTGCCGGTTGCGCTGTATGGCGTGGTGCTGTTCATGGCCGGCGTTGCCTACTACATGCTGGGCCGGTCGTTGATTGCGCATCATGGCCAGAGTTCGGCGCTGGCGCAGGCATTGGGTTACGACATCAAGGGCGTTGTTTCGCTGACGTTGTATCTGGTCGCAATTGCATTGGCGTTTGTGCACACGGCCGCCGCGTTTGCGGTGTATGTGCTCGTGGCAGGCCTCTGGTTTATTCCTGATCCGCGCATCGAGCGGCGTGGCAGCAGCGATTGAGCGCAACTGACGTCAGCCAGAACGGCTGGGTCTGCTCAGGGCGCGTTGATCAGGGCACGAGTACCTGCTCCTTCCATTGATCTGGCTGCCCGTCCGTCTTGACCCGCGCATAGCGCCGTCGATCATGCGGCGGGTCGGTGTCCTGAATATGCAGCCGCTCGACGGCGTGAACATCCAGGAAGTAGCCACCTGCAGCGGGCGGCGGCTGTGTTGTGGAAGTTGCCGCTGACTGCGCGTTCTGCGCGACGGCCTGCTTCAGAGCATCGCGCGATTCGATCGGCAGGCTCTGCGCACGCACGGTGTTGTAGAACCAGTCGATGCGTTTGGCTGCGTCGGGGCGGCGTTGCCAGTGCAGCGTCAACAGCTCGGCGGGAATGGCACGCAGCCGCACACCCAGCCGGTACTGCACATTCAGGCTCGGCAGGTAGATCAGCAGCTCGGGAAGGGCGCCGCTGTTCAGTTGCGCTGCCTTCGGACTGGTATCGCTGTAGAACAGTGCCAGCTCATCGCCGAGATCGCGCAGCACCAACATGCGTGCGGCGGCCCGGCCATCGGCCGCGGTCGCCAGGCAAGCCAGATTGGCCATGGCGTCGCCTTGCGCGCGCGCCTGGGCACGGTCGCTGGCAAGCTGCAGTAGTGGGTTGGTAGTCATCGTGATGTCTGAGCTGCTCAAGTGTTGTACTTCCTGTTGGCGCCTTCTGTTGGAGCCGCCTGTTGGGCACGGCCGGGTGAGCCGCGCCGAGTCAGAGCGCGTCGCCAACGTAGTGGACCCGGTCCTCGGTCAACAGCCGCGGCAGCCACAGCGTCAGACACTCCGGATACAACGGCAGCTGTTGCGCCTGCGCGACGTAGACCCAGCGCGACTCGATCGCTTCGTCGTCTGGCTGTGACGCGTGGCCGAAGGTCGGGCTGCCAACGACTGTGCAGCGGAACACGAAGTCGATGCAGTGCGCAGTAAACGGCGCGCGGTCTGGCGCGTGATTCGTTGGCACGAACTCGCGCACGAGACACAGCGGACCCACCTCGATGATGAGGCCCAGCTCTTCAAGGCATTCGCGCCGCGCCGTTTCGATCAGCGTTTCGCCATGGTCCTGACCGCCGCCCGGCAGCACCCAGCGTTCCAGACCGTTGCGCTGCACGCGCACCAGTGCGATCTGATCAGCATGCACAATCAGCGCGCGCGCCTGAGTGCGCACCGGGTAGTTCAAGGCGCGGCCTGTGCGCCAGTCGCAACGTTCAGATACACGCCGGTCTGCAGCGGGTCGGCCAACTCTTCCGGGGCCTGCTTCCGATAGGCGGTGGCCAGGTTGTAGACCGAGCCGTGGCCGCTGTAGCGAATGGCATTGCCGATGACGCCCTCCGGGTCGCATTCCATCGCACGTGCAACGAGCCGCTCGAAGGTGATGATGAAGTGATTGCTGTGCCGCGCTCGGATGGGTGTGCCATAGAACAGCGCATAGCGCTGTTCGGGCGCGGTGCTGAAGTGCGTCTCGATCATGCGGCGCGAGAACACTTCGGTATCGCGGCTGCTCAACTGCGCAAACATGCCACTTTGTTCTGCTGCGCTCACAGCGCCGCCCGCGCCGGCGCCCTGACTCGAAATCCACAGCATGCCCATGATCATGCCCAGCTGCCCCTGCACCTGTTGAGCAATGCGCAGAAAGGTTTCCTGACGTGCGTGCACCTCGTTGGCGACGATGACCTGCGATTGAATGATCGCCTGCTCTGCGGAGCGTTGAATCTGGATGGCCTGGGCGCGCAGCGCCTCGGTGTTCTGATGAATCTCGGCCTGTTGCAGGAAGTAGCCGACCACCAACCACAGGAATGCGAGCGGCGCAAAAACACCCTCAAGGAATGTGCCGATGGTGTCGGCTGGCAGATGGCGAAACTGCGCCCAACCGATTTCAGTGGCGATGTAGTAGGCGGCTAGCGCAAACCAGAACGCGGTGGCAACGAAGGCAACGCGAACATAACGACGGTGTTTACCGCCCTCACTGACGGTCTGAGCTTCCGCTTGCATCGAAGGTCGTGCACTCAGCTCGGAATGGGTGGCGGGCCGCCAGCGCCTGCTGTTGGCGTCGAGGTGTTGGAGCGATCCTGCAGCCGCCGCATTTCCGAAATATCACGCTGGATCTCACCGAGACGGAACACGATGTCGGGCAGTTGATCCACGATGCGCCAGACCAGGTACACCAGCGCGCCCAGCAGCAGAACACTTAGAAACTCCAACATGCGCCGATTCCCAACTTGGACAGATGAGGCATCTGTATACCGGGTTTGGTTGAAGGGCCGCAATCCGCGTGAACGGCCAGGGCGTGACTGTGGCTCAGGCCAACGAGCCGGTCAGCGACTTGCGCTGGGAAATCTCGATCCAGTTGCCATCGGGGTCGCGTATGAAGCTGATGCGTGCCACATCGCCCAGCACGTTTGGTGCGCGCCCCTGCCATGCACCGGCGGCTACGATGGCCTGGTGCTCGGCTACCACATCGAACACCTGCACGGTCAGGTAGCGAAAGCCGGGGCCGCGCATACCGGCGGTTGCACTGCTGGCGGCGCCCATCGTCGCCTGCGGCCCGCGTTCACGTGGAGCAGCTGCGCCACCGCTGAGTGCGAGCAGTGTGGTGCCCACGCGGAACCGATCGCCCGAAAGCTGTTCCGCGCCGAACAACTCACCCCAGAACCGCCGATGCGCCGCGAGGTCGTGCACCTGAATGTCGATCTGAATCGCGGTGATGTCATCCGTGCCATGCGGCACCAGGCGGATGCGGTTACCGTCGGGGTCCGCGAGTTGATGCGGGGTGTGCAAGCCAGGACGCGCGATGTGCAGTTGGCGATACCCCGATGCGGCGCTGGCTTCGAGGGCGTCGCGGCTGTGATTGAGTTTCAACACGGAGCCGTTCAGTGCATGGCGGTGCTGCTGCACGCCGCCGCCCACGGGCAGCAGCTCCTCATAGGGCAAGCCGACCGCATCGCGATAGAACGCCAGCATTGCATCCTTGTTGGTCGTGAACAGACCGATGTCCAGGCAGGGCTTGGCAAGTTGCATCGTGGTCTCCGCTCGCGTGAGCCTGCATAGTAGTTTGCTGCGCATGGTAGTTTGCTGCGCATGTTAGTTTGCTGCAGAAGAGGACGACTACGGGGATAACACGCATGAATCTTGAAGACCTGGCCAAGCGCATCGACCGCATTGAGGCAATTGAATCGATCAAGCAGCTGAAAGCAACCTATTGCAGCATTTGCGACGACAACCACAACCCTGAGCGCATTACGACAATCTTCAGCGAAGACGGCGAGTGGGAGGGCAAAGGCATTGCCCATGCCAGGGGCCACGCGGAGATCCGCACGCTGTTCGAGGGTTTTCAACGCGCCATGAGCTACTCGCAGCACATGGTCGTCAACCCGACCATCCACGTTGACGGCGATCGGGCGAGCGCCGTCTGGTACTTCTTCGGCGCGTTTACCATGCGCGAGGGCAATCAGGCGAAATGGCAGGCTGCGCGCTACCACGATGACTACGTGAAGGTGGGTGGCGAATGGAAGATCCGCCATCTGCGCGTCAAGGGTCCGCGCATGAGCGCGGACTATGAGAAGGGCTGGGCGCTGCGGGGCTGAGTCACGCCATGCGTCTGTGATGCCGCACCGCCAGCACGCCACCGATCACGATCACCAGATACCCTGCGCCCAGCACGATGAGTGCGCGTGGCATTGCATTCAGCACATCGAACAGATCGACGTTCCCGGACTGCCAGAACACCCAGTCACCCGCGAGTTCTGTGGCCAGCAGCTTGTTGCCGGTTTCGAGCACGACGATGCCGTCGCCGGTCGCCGGATCGAAGCGCGCAGCCGTGTTGATGGCGGGATCGTTGTTGCCGTCGTGGCCGATGATGTAGCCGTCAGGCTCAGTGCCGTTCTTTCCTGCTGAGGGATTGTTGGCTGCTGAGGGGTTGTTGGGTGCGAACAGAATCACGCCCAGCCCCCAGATATCAGCGCCGTAGCGGGCTGCATGTGGTTGCCGCATTGCGATGAGCGTTGCCGGACGCAACACACCGCGTCCGGGTCGCGCGCCATTCGGCCCTGGCAGATGCGCTTGAATGAAGCGCGTCAGATCCGCGGACGATGTGTACAGCGACGCTGCCGCCTTGGCCGTGAACTGATAGTGCGTTGCGCGTGTGCCGTCCAGCGCAAAGAAGTCGGCAACTTCTGCACTTGCGTCGTTCGGCAGCTCGAATGTGGAGTGCGTCATGCCAAGCGGTTGCAGCACCGCACGTTGCATGTAGTTGTTGAACGCTTCGCCAGTCACTTCTTCGATGATCAACTGCAGCAGCGTGTAGCCACCGCCGGAGTACCGCCATTCAGCACCAGGTTCGATGCCGACGTGAACGGCGCCGTCACGGCCGGGTGATGCGTCGCTGGCATGGGTCAGCGACTGTTCAAGGGTCTGCGGTGTTGCACCAGGCGCGAAGCCGCCGTAGCCGAGTCCGTCGGTGAGACCCGCGGTATGGCTGAGCAAGCGCCGAACAGTCACGCCGTCGTTGCCGTACGCGCTCGGTGGCAGATGCCAACGCGTGAGATAGCGCGACACAGGTGCGTCGAGGTCGATGCGACCGGCGTCGACCAACGACATCACGCCCCAGGCGGTGATCCACTTGCTCAGTGAAGCGACCTGAAACAGCGTGTCGCGATGCACCGGCCGCCCGTGTGACACGAAGTGTTCGCCATACACGCGACCGTGATCGATCAGTGCGAAGGCAACGTTGCCGCGCGCGTCGGCGTCCAACTTATGGCTGGCTGCGCGCATGAAGGCTCGTGTGTCGCCACGTGCCGCAAGTACTGTGCGTCCCCATCCATTGAGGACGCCCATTGCGACTGTGGCCGTCCATGCGGCGAGTGCGGCGGCGAGTGCGGCGGCGAGTGCGAGGACAATCACCATTACCGCCACGGCTCCCGTGCGCCGCGCCGGTTCTGTTGCCTTCGCCGTCGTCACGATCAGACCTCCTCAGGTCATTGCGTTGCAGTCAACGGCCACGCTTGTTGTTACAAGTGGCGGCTGCGGCCCTCATTGGATGCAGGGGGGATGCAGGCGGGGGATGCAGGCGGGCCGGCAAGAGCTCGCATTCAGAAGGTCATGCACGCCGCGTTGAGCATGCCCACGCCGATCGACAGTGCTGCGAGCGCAATCGCCACGCTCACACGATCGTCGTTGATCGCCGCCACCAGTTGCGGCGCCAACAGCCGGGCCAATGCGTAGACCAACAGCTGTGCGATCAGCGCAACAACGCCCCACATGGCCATGTCCAGCAGGTCGACGCTATGCGCAATGGCACTGGCGAGCGGCAGTACGAAACCCAGCCCTGCGCCGCTGAGACTGATGGCCGCCGCGCGATTGCCGGCGGCGATCAGCGCGGCCTCGCGATACGGCGTGACCCAGGTGTACAGCAGCAGGAACACGGCGGTGAGCGCCAGACTGGTGGCGAAGTAGGCGCCGAAGCTGGCCAGTGTTTCGAGATAAATGGGCATTGTTCCTCCGGTAGGGCGTTTGCGAGCTTGGTCCGAACGCCTCCTCGGCAAGCTTCGGGGGCAAGTTTCGGGGGCAAGCTTCGTCTGACAGCAGCGTCGCGTTAAGCGGTTGGTTGAATCTTCTTCTTGGGCCGCAGCAAGCCTTCCTGCGCAATGGTCGCCACATGCACGCCCGTGCGATCAAACACATGCCCGGTCGCCAGCCCTCGCGTGCGCACGAGGCCGTGCCCGGTCATATCCATCAGCACCCAGTCGTCGGCTTTGACTGGCCGATGAAACCACATCGCGTGGTCGAGGCTCGCACCCATCCATTCAGTCCACTCGGCGTCGCCGGTCGGCGGGCCACCCGCGCGTGAATTCGATACAGCGTCCATCGCATTCATGTCGCTCAGGTACGCCAGCGCGCAGTAGTGCAGCCGCGGATCATCACCGAGGGGCAGCGGAAAGCGGCCCCACACAATGGATCCGGGATGGCCGCCACGGTCCGGCACTTCCCGTCGATCCAGCCCCGCGTCGTACACCTGCGGCAGATCGTCAGGACCGGGCACGCCCGCGGGCATCGAGTGTGGTTGCGACTCCGCGCCTTCTTCGTGACGTTGGAACGAACACTCCAGCGTCAGGATTGCGCCAGCGCTCTGGCGTGCAATGACACGGCGGGTCGTGAACGAGCGCCCGTTGCGCACGCGATCGACCTCGTAACGGACGGGCTCGCTGAACTCGCCGCCAAGAATGAAATACGCGTGCAGCGAGTGCACCACGTGTTCGACCCGTACTGTCTGCGTGGCCGCCCAGAGCGCCTGTGCAATGACCAGTCCGCCGTAGATGCGCCCCCAGGGATAGTGCGGGCTTTCAGCGACGTAGGTGTCCGGGCCATGCGGTTCGAGCGTGAAGACGCTCGACAGATCGAGTGCAGGTTGGTTGGGGGGTGGTGCGGTAGACATCAGTGGGTTCGACAGGAAAGTGGTGGCGCATTGTGGCCTTGCGGCGCCTTGCGCGTCAGGGCGAACCTTCGGTCGGTCCATGGCCAAGCCAGGACACGCGCAGACCATCGAGCGCGGGCGTCAGTTTGATCTGGCACGCCAGTCGGCTGTGTTCGCTGAAGCCATCGCAGTCCGCCAGCAGGTCGATCTCTTCTTCCGTTGCCTGGGCGACGCGCTTGAGCCAGCCGCCGAGCACGCTGCAGTGACAGGTGGCGCACGTGCCAACGCCGCCACATCTGCCGCGGATGCCGGCCATGCCGTAATACAACGCGCACTCAAGCACGGTCATGCCGTCGAGATACTCGAGGCGTTCCTCGTGGCCATCGGCGTGGACAAAGGTCAGCAGCACGGGGTTCTCCGGTCGCACTCAATCGGTCATGCGCGCTCGCACCACACGGCAATGCCATTCAGCGCTGCGGTGCCGCTGGCAACGTCGATGTCGCCGGCCGCGGCAAGGCGGTTTGCATTCACGCTGCCGTTGGACGTTGCACGCGCATGTGCGAGGGATTGTAGCGGCGCATCGCCGGCACTGAAGCCATGCGGCAGGCACACGACGCCGCGACCGACATCCGCATTCACCCGCAGCGTCACGGTGAGCGTTGTGACTGCGCTGCGCACGCGCACCTGTTCGCCGTCATGCAATGCGCGTGCTGCGGCGTCGTCGGGATGCATTTCGAGCACGCAGCGTGCCGGACCTTTGGTCAGCACCGGCAGGTTGTGCAACCAGGAGTTGTTGGTCTGTGCATTGCGGCGGCCGATCAGCAGCAGCGTGTCGGGTGTGTGGTCTTCCGTGTGCGCAAGCAGGCGTGCAACTTCAGCGAGGACTGCCGTGGGTGCAAGGTCGATGTGGCCGTCGGCATTGCCCAGCACGCGATCGAGCGACGGCTCGAGTGCGCCGAGGTCGATGCCATCGGGTGTATCGGCCATCATCTTGAGCGTCAGGCCTGGGCTGCCGTTGCCGTTGCCGTTGTTGATGCTGTTGCTGTTGCTATTGCTGCTGGCGAAGCCATCGCCCCAACGACCTGCGCGAATGCCGAGGTCGAGCAGCCGTTCGACCCCGCGCGCAGGCGTGATGTTGCCAACGATTTCCTGCACGTCGCGGCCGTGCAGTCGGCCGCTCGCGTCGTCCACGTGCGCGCGCACCGCGGCAGCGACGGTGTCGTCCTCAAATGCATCGAGTTCGCTGGTGGTTGCGACACGTCCGTGACCGATGGCATAGGCGGCGCCGAGCATCGTGCGCCATTCGTCTGGACGATCGGTCAACGGAAACACGGGTGGCGAGTAACGCGCAACGTTGCGCCAGCCCATCGAACCGAGGAACTGATCGTAGTGACCGTCCTCGAAGGGCGAGGTGCCGGGCAACACCACATCGGCGTGGCGGGTGGTTTCGTTGGGGTAGATGTCGATGGCCACGCGGAACGCAAGGCCTGCGATTGCCCGCGCCAGCCGGTCGCTGTCCGGGTTACTGACAATGGGATTGCCGGCGATGGTGACCAGCGCATGGATCTGCCCTGCACCGGGTGTTTCCATCTCTTCGGCCATGCAGGCAACGGGCATCTGCCCCAGCACTTCCGGATAACCCGACACCCGTGATTTCCATCGGCCATGCTTGGGCGCATGTCTGGCTGCGTGATCTGCTGTTGCAGAAGGCGTGCTGAACGGCTGATCGCCAAACATGGCGCCGCCCGGTCGATCCAGTGCATCGAGCTGAATGTTCAGCGCTTCAATCAGAAAACTGGTCAGCGTGCCAAAGCGTTGCAGCGTGGTACCCACACGGCCATACACCACGGGATGGGCGGCTGCGTGCAACTGCGCTGCAAGGGCGTGAATGTCGGCCGCCAGAATGCCGGTGCGTGCGGCGGCCATATCGACGGTTGCGGGCGCGATTGCGGCCAACAGTTCTGTATGGCCGCGCAGTCGCTGCGCGAGATCGCTCGCCGGTGTTCGACCCCGGCGATGCAGTTCGTTGATCAGCGCGGCCAGCAGCCAGGCGTCGCTGCCCGGGCGAATGAACAGGTGCGTGTCGGCAATCTTTGCGGTTTCAGTTCGGCGCGGGTCGATGACTACCAGCACGGCGCCGCGCTGGCGCATCGCCTGCAGTTTGCCGCGCACGTCGGGCACCATCCACAAGCTGCCATTCGATATCAGCGGGTTTGCACCCAGCATCAACAACAGGTCGCAGCGTTCGATGTCGGGGACAGGCACGGCCATGTCGTTGCCGAACATGAGTTCGCTGGCGAGTTGCTTGGGCAACTGGTCAACGCTGCCGGCACTGAACAGATTGCGGCTGCCAAGTGCCGCAGCCAGCGGGCCGATGCCCATCGACAGCCCGATGTTGTGCGCAGTCGGATTGCCGATGTAGATCGCCACGGCATCGTTGCCATGCTGTGCGCGTACTGCGCCCAGGCCACGCGCGATCTCGGTCATGGCCTCGTCCCAGCTTGCCGGTACGAGTTCGCCAGCGCGCCGGACCAGCGGCACGCGCAGCCGATCCGGATCGGCGTCGAGTTCTGCCAGCGCCACGCCTTTTGCACATACGTGCCCAGACGAAAACAAGTCACGGCTGTTGCCGCGGCACGACAGCACGGTGCGGCCTTGCACCTGCACTTCCAGCCCGCAGGCGGCCTCGCATATGGAGCAGATGCGTGTGTGTTCGCTTGGCATGGCCACCTTCGGGCTATCCGGGGAGGCGTGCAGCGTGCGACTGAACGCCGCGGCTGGCAACCGCGCGCTAGTGCGCCGATGTGCGCTGCAGCTGCGGTCCGCGTTGGCCCGGCGCGCCTACGCCTTGCGCACGAATTCCGACTTCAGCCCAATGGCGCCGACGCCATCGATGCGACAGTCGATATCGTGGTCGCCGTCGACCAGACGGATGTTGCGCACCTTGGTGCCGACCTTCACCACGGTCGATGAGCCTTTGACCTTCAAGTCTTTGAGCACCACCACGCTGTCACCGTTCTGCAGCGGGTTGCCATTCGCGTCCTTCACAACCTTGGCGCCTTCGTCGTCGTTTGCGCCGGCTTCTCCCGCACCCGCGCCCGAATCTGGGCCGCGTGCACTGGCAGGCCACTCGTGTGCGCAATCAGGACAGACCATGTTGTGCCCGTCTGAGTAGGAATACTCGGAGGCACACTTCGGGCACGCGGGCAGGCTGCTCATTGGACACTCGATAGGTTTGGCTGCGCGCAGCCTGGATAGCGGAAAGCTCAGCCAGCGCGCAGATTGGGCC
>CAMAVY010000036.1 GCA_945861675.1 Klebsiella pneumoniae
GGTTTGTGGGGCATGCGGGATCAAGTACTCTTGCCCCCCCTTCGAGCAGCCGGGCGACGATCAATAGTGGCGGAGCGTGTCATCGGGACTGATTTGACGGAGTCCGCTGATGGGGAGAGTCCGCCAGACGGCGACCGACTGTTCCTGATAGCAGAGGAACTGTCGCAGGACTTCTCGCTGTTTCGCGAGCGGCAATCGATCACTGACCAGGTCAAAGGCCTGGTGAGTCCCGCCGCCATCAAGCGCGAGCTGGACACCCTGCGTGATCTGGACATCGACGCATACATCGAGCGCAGTGTCAGCCCGGCCGAAGACCCGACCCGGGTTGCAGCCCCGACGGTCATTCAACGCCTGGGCTCAGTGCACGATGTGGTCAGCGACGGTCCGTACTACACCTGCGTGCTCGAACTCGACTTCGGCAACGAGCTGCGTCAGATCGGTGTGCTTGCACAGGACCGCACGGTTCGCAATGGTGCCTGGGGTCCCCAGCATCACCATGCGGCAGCCCTGCGCGTAGACCAGTTCTCGAAGCGCCGTCTGCCAGTCGTGTGTTTCATGGATACGCCCGGCGCAGATGCCGAGGAGCTCGCCAACCGCAATAACCAGGCCCACACCATCTCGCGTCTGATTGCGGAGATGTGCAATCTCGATGTGCCGAACATCGGCATCGTGTTTGGTCTGGGTTACTCGGGCGGCGCAATTCCTTTGGCCTCGGCGAACCTGATCCTGAGCGTACGCGATGGTGTCTTCAGCACCATTCAGCCGAAGAGCCTCGCGAACATTGCACGGCGCTACAACCTGTCGTGGCAGGAGTGCGCGAAGCAGGTGGGTGTCTCGGCGTTCGAATTGCACCGGCAGGGCAACATCGATGGCGTGATCGACTACACGCCGGCACAGCCCGACACGCAGATTGAGAATCTTCGGCTGGCGATCGTCACAGGTATCCGTGCAATCGAAGACGCGACCAAGCGTTTCGTGCTGGAAAACCCCTACATCTTCGATCACTACCAGCGCAGTCTCATGCGTTATCTGGCGCCAAGCAAACTGCTGCAGTCCATGCAGGCGGGTGCGTCACTGTCGCTCACCTCGTCGCCGACCGAATACCACACGGTGTTCGGTGTTTCGTATCGCTACCTGCGCTATCTCAACCTGCGGCGCCGCTTGCGTGCGACGCCCAGCGAGCAATACGGGCGCTTGTCGGTACGTGAAAATTCCCAGGGGCAGCTTGCGCAGCGCACCGAGCGCGAGCGTCGCCAGGCCTTTCTCGCGTGGGTGCAGGACCCGGAGAAGATCGTCTACGACGAGACGCTTGCGAAGGCAGTTCGCAACTACAACGAGAAGAAGCTGGCGCTGAACGAAGAGCGCGGTCGATTGGCATCGTTCTTCCTTGGCGCGCCGCGCAAGAATTTTGCAGATGCGCGTCAGCATCTGCTCACCACCACGTCGATGTACTTGTACAACCGCTGGAAGACCGAAGCGCGTGGCAACCTCGCAGCGCTCGTTGTGCAACTCAAGGAACACGACAACACGCGGCAACTGCTGCGCCTGCACGAGCTGCAGGCGCCGCTGGATCTGGTCAAGCGCCTGACCGCGACAACCTCGCCCGTGCTGCTGCGGCTGCGCGACGCCATGAGTTACGAAGCCCGCAAGTTGTTCCGCAACGAGGGTCCGGCCGAGCGCTCCGAAGCGAGTGTGCGTTCGCTGTTGACGACTGAGCTGAACCTGGCGATGTCCAGCCATGATCTGCTGGGTAGCGAGCGTGCAAGCCTGGAAGCAATGGGGCTGTCGCAACGGACCATTCGGCTCGCTGCGGAAGGTGCGGCATTGGTCAGTCTGAATCGCAGTGTGCTGAATGACTTGCTGCCGCAGAACGTGCTTTATCGCGTGCTGGGTGCGGCGACTGTGCCGGCGTCGGATCGCACCGTACTCGACCTGTTGCTCGACGATGATCTGCGCGATGACTTCGTCAAGGAATGCGAGACGCTGCAGCTGTTCGATGCGATCTACGACAACATCATCAACAGCCTCGATTCTGTGGCTGAGGAAGCGGAGAAGACCCGGGCGTTGTCGCAGCAGACACTTGGCCGGCTGATCCAGTCTGCCTTTACGCAAGCGTCGAAGACCATTGAATCGCGCGACGGTCGATCCGGCGGCACAGCCGTTGTTGCGCAATCTCCAGCCGAGATTTCGGCGCTGCTTAATCAGCAGCTTGGTGCGTGGTATCAGCGCTTGATTGCGCATCCGCGCAGCAAAGACTTCATGCGTGCCGTAGAGGAATGGAAGAAGAGCGCGTTTCCGCATCTCTCGGACACCCTGTTCGTGGTGGTGACGTTCCTGCTCGAGCGACTGTTGCCGGGTTACTTCCAGGCGCAGACGGCGCGCAAGCGCTACGACGGCCGCATTACGCCGACCTCCATCGGGCGTCGCAAAGACTTCTGGAATCGGCTGACCATCGCCTATCGCGACCTGCTTATTCAGAATCTGCTGGCCAACCAGAAGCGCAAAGGCGCAACGGGTCACGCGGTATTCATCGAGCAGTTCTTCAGCGAGTTCGAAGAACTCAACGACAGTCTGTTGTCCAGCGACCCGGTTCGTTTTCCTGGCTTCCGGCTGTCGATTGAAGAGGCGCTGGCAAAGAACATCCCGCCCTGCGGCACGGTCACCGGCATTGGCCGGTTCAAGCTGAGCACCGAAGAGGTGAGCTTCGGCGTCATCATTTCCAACGTGGCGTTCCAGGCCGGTGCATTCGACATGGCCAGCGCCGAGAAGGTCTGCAAGTTGCTGGTGCGTTGCGCGCAGGAACACCTGCCGGTGGTCGCATTCGTGTCGTCCGGCGGCATGCAGACGAAGGAAGGCGCCGGCGCGCTGTTCTCCATGGCGGTGGTCAACGATCGCCTGACGCGTTTCGTGCGCGACAACGATCTGCCGTTCATCGTGTTCGGCTTCGGCGACTGCACGGGCGGTGCACAGGCCAGCTTCGTCACGCATCCGCTGGCGCAGACCTATTACTTCTCGGGCACCAGCATGCCGTTTGCCGGGCAGATCGTGGTGCCGTCCAATCTGCCGCTGACCTCCATCCTCTCCAACTATCTTTCGCTGGTGCACGGCGCCATGCAGGGTCTGGTCAAGCACCCGTTTGCGCCGCAACTGGATCAGGAACTGCGGCACATCGACCCCGACGTGCCGATCGCGCAGGAAACCGTTGTCGAAGTTGTCGAGCGCATCCTCAAAGGTCGCCTCGTCGGGCGCGCAGCGCAGGTGCGCAGGCTGCGGCCTGCAACCGACCGATCCATCTTCAAGCCCGTACGCCGCGTGCTCATCCACGCGCGTGGCTGCACCGCAGTCAAGTTGATCCGCGGCGCGCAATCGCTGGAAGTCGACATCGTGCTGGTGCAGTCCGATCCGGACATGGAGTCCGTGGCTGTGGACATGCTGGGCGAGCGTGATCGCGTCGTCTGCATCGGTGGCAATACACCGGATGAGAGCTATCTGAACGCCAAGAGCGTGGTCAGCGTTGCTGAGCATGAAGGTGTTGATGCCCTGCATCCCGGCATCGGTTTTCTGTCTGAGAACGCACAGTTCGCCGCGCTGTGTCGCGCGCACCGCATCAACTTTATCGGCCCGCCGGTGCGGGCGATGGAGACGATGGGCAACAAGTCCAACGCAATTGCCGCCGCGCGCAAGCTGGGCGTGCCCGTTGTGCCAGGCAGCCACGGCATCGTCGAAGACGTCGATACCGCTGCCGAAGTCGCCGACGGCATTGGTTTCCCTGTGCTCATCAAGGCCGTGCACGGTGGTGGTGGAAAGGGCATTCAGGTCGTTGAACGGCGTGAAGACTTCTACGAGTTCTTTCATCGCGTCTCGCTGGAAGCGCGCAGCGCGTTCGGCAATGGCGACGTGTATCTCGAACGCTTTGTGCAGCGAATCCGGCACATCGAGGTTCAGGTGCTGCGCGATACCCAGGGGCACTGCAAAGTGCTGGGTCTGCGCGACTGCTCGGTGCAGCGCGACAAGCAGAAAGTGTTGGAGGAATCCGGTTCGACCATGCTGCCGGAACTGCTGGTGGCGAAGTCTCTGGAGTACGCGCGCGCGCTGGCCGATGAGGTGCAGTACGTCGGTGCAGGCACCGTTGAGTTCATCTATGACCTCGATGCCGGCGCCATCTACTTCATGGAGATGAACACCCGCTTGCAGGTGGAGCACCCGGTCACCGAAATGGTGTCGGGGGTCGACATCGTGGCCGAACAGTTCCGCATTGCCGGCGGCGCCAGCATTGCCGACCTGCCGATTGAGAAGCGCGGCTACGCGATCGAAGCGCGAATCAACGCAGAGCGCATTGTGGTGGACGGCGACGGTCGACTGGGCTTTCGCCCCGTACCGGGCCGTGTTGATCAGTGCCGCTGGCCGGCGTCGGAACACATCCAGATCATTGCCTCGATTGCGCCGGGCAAATGGATTCCGCCGTTCTACGACAGCATGGTGGCGCAGATCATTGCGCACGGCGCAGATCGCGATGAAGCCGTGGATCGTCTGCGCGATTTCCTGAAAGCCACGGAGATCACCGGTGTCGCGACGAACATTCCGGTGCTGTTGCGCATCCTCGACGATGCCCAGTTCCGCGGCGGCGAGTATTCGACGAACTACTTGCCGGAACTGTTTACACGCCTGGACGCTGACGCGCTGATTGGCGACATCGAGCGCGCCGCCGGCAACACGGGCGCGGCGATCGATGCCATCGCCATCGCCATCGAAGGCAGTGACGAGTTGAAGGTGCTGGCCCTTGCTTCCGGCATTTTCTACAGTACACCTTCGCCGTCGGAGCCTGAGTACGTCTCGGTGGGCGAGGTGATCGCGGTCGATCACACGCTGTGTCAGATCGAGGCGATGAAGATCTTCGCGCCGCTGAAGCTGGCCGACTTCAATGCGGGCGCGACCACGCTGTATCCGGCGGAGCGCCGCTACAAGGTCACGCGCGTGAATCTCGCCAGTGGCCAACAGGTGAACGCAGGGGACCTGCTGTTCGTGGTGCGGCCCGTCTAGCGCTGTCTTTCTGCAGCCTCAGCCCAGAAGCCTCAGCCCGTCAGCCACAGCCGGCAGTCACCAAGGGTTGATATTCAGTGCAATAGTGGCGCCAGATAGCCGTACGCGCCACGCAGACTGCAGATTGCGCCAAGTGCAAGAATCACCTGCCCACTCGTATTGCGGAACGTCAAGTCGCTCATCCTGCTCAGGATCAGTGTGCCTATGCGCGTCCCCAGCAGTGCGGCGCCAAGCGCCACCAGCAGCAGTAGCGCATTCACGCTCGCGGCAGCCTGTGTGAACAACGTTCCGTAGTAGGCGATCTTCAGCAGATGGCCAATCGTCTGGGTGATCGCTTTTGTCGCCACCACCTCGTGGCGGTTGATGTCGCTGTTCAGGAAGAACACATCGAGCAGCGGGCCTGCTACACCGACCAGCAGTTGAATGGGCATGGTGATGAGGCCGGCAGCGAATGCCGTGCCGGGCCGGGTGATGTCGAGCCCACGCAACCAGCGGGAGCCGCGCGCGACCCAGGGCAGCAGGCCCACACACAGCAGTACCAGGTTCTCGCTGGGCAACAGCGCAAGGGCGATAAATCCACCCGTGCCAATCGCGCTGCCGGTCAGGAACGGCGGCAGCACCGACCACTTGATGTGCTGCCGCAACATGAATGCGCGCGAGCCGTTGGCCATACCCTGGATGGCGCCATGCATCACCATCGCCGCGGGCACTGTCAGCAGCAGCGCAAGCACGGCCATCAGCACCATTCCGCCGGCCATGCCGACCACGCCAGACAGGATGCTGGTGAGAAATGCAGTCAGAACAATGAGTGCGGGCGTCATGGGCCGGCATTCTCGGGGGCTGCCCTTCGTTGCGAACAGCGAATGAAAGGAATATGAAGCTCGCGCAATTGGAATGAGTACGCGCTTGTGCTGGAGAACTTCGAAACCCTGGCGACGCTGGCGAAGACCGGGACCATGATGGCGGCGGCGACGGTGCTGCACGTGTCGCAGTCGGCGGTCAGCAAACGCATCGACGCGCTGGAGCGGCACTACGGACGACGCCTGATCGAGCGCCAGGGTCGGCGGGTCGTGCTGACCCACGATGGACTGCGCCTCGTCGAACGCCTGACCCCCATTCTTGGCGAGCTGCGCTCGGTGTTCTATGAGGATCAGACCATTGCCCGTGGACGCATTGTGCTGGGTGTCTCCGAAGCCATCCTGGCCAGCTGGGGGCCGCAGCTGTTCGCGCGCGCGCAGCAGGAAGCGCCGGCACTCGAATTCGATCTGCATGCACAACGCTCGCCGGTGGTGCTCGATCGGGTGCGCTCGGGCGAGTACATGGTGGGCATCTGCACCGGCAGCAGCGACGCCGACACGGACCTCGTGTCCGAAGTACTGCGGCTGGAGCCGATGGTGATTCTGCCGTCGGGTCTGGCGCCGCTTGCGTATCAGCCGGGCGATGAGCTCGACGTGATCACCATCGAATCGCGATCGGGGGCGTGGCGCTCAATCGAAGAAGACATGCGGCGCCTGCATCTGCGGCGCATGACATCGCTGGAGAGTTTCTTCTCTGTTGCGCAGCTGGCGCTCGCAGGCTTCGGCCACGGGCTCATTCCACATGGCGTTGCGCGCACGCTGGGTGTGCGTGACGCTCACCTCATTCATCTTGGTGCACATGGCTTGAACCGACCGGTGCGATTCGTTGCGCGCAAGTCGACCTTTGCGCGGCCACTCGTGCGCAGCTTTTATCTATCGGTGCGCAAGCACGCAGGCGATCTGCAGTACGTACCGGCGTGGACGCGCGCTGCGCAAGCCCCATCCTGATCCGGTTGGCCAGCCTGATCTGGTTGTAAAGCTGATCTGGATCAGAACCGTTCGTCGTCATCCAGTGGCGTAAGCGACAGGCCTTCCATCGATACGCCGCCACGCGGGCTCGGTTGTTCCGCACGCGCCATGGCTGCAGCGGCCTGCGGCCCTTTGGTCTCGAGCGTCATGCGGATGCGCAGGTTGTTTGCCGAGTCTGCGTTCTTCAGCGCATCGTCCGGGCCGATCTTGCCGTTCTTCCATAGTTCAAACAGGGCGCTGTCGAAGGTGCGCATGCCCTGGTTCTCGGACTTCTCCATCAGTTCTTTCAGCGAGGTGATCTCGCCCTTGCGCACCAGATCGCGGGCGCGCGGCGTGCCCAGCAATACTTCAACTGCAGCGACGCGCCGGCCCTCCTTGGTCGGAATCAAGCGCTGCGAGATGATGGCGATCAGGTTCAGCGACAGGTCCAGCAGCAGCTGGTTGTGCCGCTCTTCCGGAAAGAAGTTGATGATGCGGTCGAGTGCCTGGTTGGCATTGTTGGCGTGCAAGGTCGACAGACACAGGTGCCCGGTTTCGGCGAACGCGATCGCGTGCTCCATCGTTTCGCGGGTGCGGATCTCGCCGATCAGGATCACGTCCGGCGCCTGCCGCAAGGTGTTTTCCAACGCGTCCTGATATGAGTCCGTGTCGACGCCGACTTCACGTTGATTGACGATGCTGCGCTTGTGTCGGTGCACGAACTCGATCGGGTCTTCAATCGTGATGATGTGACCCGCAGAGTTCTGATTGCGGTGGTCAATCAGTGAAGCCAGCGACGTCGACTTGCCCGAGCCGGTGGCGCCGACAAACAGAATCAGCCCGCGCTTCTGCAGGACCAGCCGGGTGGTAATCGGCGGCAGGCCCAGGCTTTCGAAATGCGGGATGTCTGTCTTGATGGCACGAATGACCATCGACATCTCGTGGCGCTGCTTGAAGATGTTGACGCGGAAGCGCCCGAGACCGGGTTCCGAGATCGCCAGGTTCATTTCCGGCTTGCGTGCAAAGTCTGCCCGCTGCTCGGCGTTCATGACGGCGTTGGCGATGTCGTTGACCTGACCGTTACCGAATGGCTCCGGTCGGATGGGCGTCATCTGCCCTTGCACCTTGATGCTCGGTGGCGCGCCGGTTGCGAGATACAGGTCAGAAGCCTCTTTCTCCACCATCAGCTTGAGCATGTCGAGCAGTTGCACGGGGCAGTCCTCTTCCGGTGACGTTTGGCTTCGCGGTCTAGCTTAGGCGACCTCTGCAACGTCTGGACAGCCCGCAATGGCTGGATCGCTGCATGTCCAGCGCTGTCGTCAGGGCTTGTTGAGTGCCCAGTCATATTCGTAGCGCAGCTTGCCTTTGAAGCTGCGCAGTCGCTGCCCGAGGCTGGGTGGTACCTGTGCACTGAGATAACGCAGCACACCGGCTTCGTCAGGCGCGAAGTCGTCGCTGTACCAGTCGAAGATGCTCGACAGGACCAACGTGTCTCCGTCGAAGTGCACACCGCGCGGATGCGCCAGGTAGGTTTGTTCGGCGGTCGCGAGCTGAGCGTTCAGGCGTTGGCCGTCGTACGCCTCGGCCGCGAGATTCGGGCAGCCCATCGATGCGCAGTTCGCCGCAAAGTGCACGCGATGATCCTTGAACCCGGGCCGCAGAATGCCGTGCTCGATTTCATTCAGGCTGAGCGCATGGCCTGCCACCGTCACGAGCTTGAGGCCCCAGGGCCCGCTGCTGAAGAAACCCGACTTGATGTCGCGGATGCTGTCGATGCCAGGATGCTGCAACACCACCTGCACGGTGACGGCGTTGTACAGGTTCAGCCAGTAGGCCATCTGTTCGGATCGGTTCAGCGGGCGGGGATCGATGCGCGTCAGGCTGTTGATGTAGCTGCCAAGTTCTGCCTGACCCTGTGCGTTCACCTGACTGTAGCGCACGCGATTGATGCCGCTTGGGTGCTGTGCATCGACGTATCGATCGAGCCAGCGTTGCCAGGCGGCGTGATCAATGCGCCGTGTACTTGTGCCGATGGTCGCGAACGCCGGCAGCGCTTTGGGTGTTTGCACGAAGAGTCGCTCCAGACTGGCGGCGTGGGCTGAGCCCGCAAGCGGACCAACCAGGACGCACAGCAAAAACAGGCCGCGTAACAGGCTGAACAACGACACGCTGAATCGGTGCCCCAGGCGCCGCTTTGGCCGGTTTGCATTGCGGCACCGCAAGGCGCTGCTTGCGCTGCTGCGGTGATCGACACGCGTGGGTTCATCGTTGTGTGTGGCGAACAGCATGGCTGGACTCGATTGAGATGTTGATGTGTGTGGCAAGCGCGGAACGCGCAGCACTTGCGATGCGGTGAAGATCGCCGGCCGACCGGTGCTGCCGCCGACCCGCGCTAAAGTAGACCGGCCTGGCACCAGAACGTCAGCAAGGCGGCATCGGGTGATTGTCCGGTCGTACAGGTTGCGTTGAACACCCGCGTGCAGCACGTCGCGGAAAGTACTGGCGCAGCGGGTTCGGCTGCCGTGCCGGGGTAGGGCAGCCAGTGCGGATCGGCGGGCACACCGTGGTGCGCGAAATGGGTCCACTGCGCCATGACATCGGCAGACAGTGCGTCGGCGTCGGGCCCGTGCCCGGCGAACCGCTTCATGCCCGGTGCGTCGAGGTTGCCGAACACGAACGACACCTCGATTGCGTGGCAGGCGCCCAGCCATCCACGCAGCGCCGGCGACGGCCAGGTCCACAGGTACAAGTACGTGGCAGATGCATCCACCGCTGCAGCTGACGCCGACCGGGCACGATCGCGTGCAACCCGCAACGCCGGCAGGCGGAACGCCAGATCTGTATCGATGGCCGCCAGCAGCGCCACATTGCCAAACTGTGTGCGCGCGCGTTCGGGAATGTTGGGGTCGGGCTGTTCGAACTGACGGGCATTCGGATGCGCGCGCCGATACAGCGCGATTGCGGCGGCGGCGAGGTCCTGACCAACAACACCTTGACCAGCAACCCATTGACCAGCAACACCCGCAGCCTGCAGGCGCTGACTGACGCGCACTTGCAGTTCTGCATCGGTGAGCTGTTGTCTGGCGCTGACGTACAGCCGTTGCTCATCCAGATTGCTGCCGATCAATAGGGGCACGCGCGCCGCGCGGCCAGCGGCGATGGCCAGCAGTGGTTGTTCAGGCAACACGGTGCCGTCGATGCACGGACGGAACCCCATGCCGCCGCGCCGCGCGCGTCCCTGTTGCCATGCCTGCAGCTGCGCGGCCAACAGTTCTTCGCTGTCGCAGGCGCGCAACGCTGCCAGGTCATAGGGCGCGATGCCGAGCGCGCTGGCCAGGTCGTGGTGAACGGCGATCGCGGCCGTTGCGGTCTGCACACTTTCTGCTGCGCCGCTCTGCGCAATGGCGCGATGGAACAAGCCCTGCGCGGCCGGGCTCGTGAGCAGATCGCACACGCTCATGGCACCGGCCGATTCACCAAACACGGTGACACAGTCCGGGTCGCCGCCGAACGCAGCGATTTCACGCTGCACCCAACGCAGCACTGCGATCTGGTCGAGCAGTCCTGCGTTGGCGACGGGTTGCAGCGCGGTGCTGCGGGCGCTCGCGATGGCCGCGTCGTTGGGCCAATGCAGGAAGCCGAACGCGCCGAGGCGATAGTTGAAGGTGACGACGACGACATCGCCGTGCGCAGACAGGCGACTGCCGTGGGTCAACACATCGGTGCCGCTGCCGCTGACGAAGCCGCCACCGAATACCCACACCATGACGGGCCGTTTGCCTGCGCTCGACGGCGTGTAGACATCGAGATACAGGCAGTCTTCAGTCGTCACGCCCACCGGGCGACTGCCCATCGCGATGCCGGTGTTCTGCAGCGGTGCAATGCCGGCAACAAGCGCATCGTGGCGCGCGGTGTGCGTCGCATCGAACGGCAATTGCAGCGTGGCGATCGCCTGTGCATCCAACGGCTGTGGTGCGGCGAACCGTCGTTCGCCCAGCGGTGCTGCCGCGTAGCGAATACCACGGAATGCCCAGGCGCCACGTTCGAACGCGCCATGCACCGCACCATGCAGTGACCGTACCTGCATGCGCGCCAGTGCGTCCTTCCTTGTGGTGTAGGTGTTTGCTGTGTCGTGTGTTGTCAGGCCCGTTTCAGGCTCTGGGTTCACAGTGTTGGGCAGACCAGGCTTCGACTTCACGCGCGCTGTGTAAGCGCGGCAAGCGCTGCAACCCATGCAGGATCACTGTTCAGACAGGGTGCGAGCGACAGCGATACACCGCCCGCATGGATGAAGGTTTCGCGACCACGGATGCCGATCTCCTCAAGTGTCTCCAGGTTGTCGGCGACGAACGCGGGGCACAGCACAGCCAGCTTGCGCACGCCTTGCGCCGGCAGCGCCTGCAGCACTTCGTCGGTGTAAGGACGTAGCCAGGGTATGCGGCCCAGCCGGGACTGGAATGATTGGCTGTAGCGACCTTCTGCCAAGCCCAGGCGTTGCACGAGTCCGCGCGTGGTCGCGAAGCACTGGGCGCGGTAGCAGGTCGCATGCGCAGGTGATGGCGTCGTGCAGCAATCGTCTCTGACCAGGCAATGCCCCTTGGTCGGATCCGCCTTGCGCAGATGGCGTTCCGGCAGGCCGTGATAGGTGAAGAGCACATGGTCTGCGTCGATGACTGCGGGCCGTGCGACCTCGGCTTGCGCGTCCAGATAGCCTGGGTCGGCATGGAAGGCGGGCAGCACCTGCAGTGCGCCCCAGTTGCCTTGTGCGGCCATCGCAGCACGCGTAGCCGCGATGCTGGTGGTGCAGGTGGAGTCGGCGTGCTGTGGGTACAACGGCGCGAGCAGTACCGACGTGGCACCACGCGCGCGCAGCCGTTGCAGCGCGGCCGCGATCGATGGTTCGCCATAACGCATGGCCAGTTCAACCGGCACATCGAGCGCCGCGCTCAATGCCGCGGTCAGCGCCTGGCTGTGGTGCAGCAGGGGCGAGCCATCGTCGCGCCAGATGCTTGCGTAGGCCTCTGCGCTCCTGCGTGGCCGGAACGGCAGAATGGCCAGCGACACAATGGCGCGGCGGACCGGCCAGGGCGCGTCCAGCACGTAGGGGTCCATCAGGAATTCGCCCAGATAACGCCGCACGTCGGCCACCGAAGGTGACGCCGGCGAGCCGAGATTCAACAGAAGTACAGCGCGCAAGCGGGCAATGTCCTTGGGAAGAATGTCCGTGGGAAGCGGGAAGAGCGGAAGTGGTCAGGCATGGTGCGCGCCCTCGTTTCGGCGGCCGCTTGATCGGATAGTATCCGCGCCCTCCGACCGATGTCATTGCCATGGTCTCCAGTGCGAACGCGGGCGGCGCTGCCCAAACCACTTCGTCAGACGTGCCAGGCTCGTCCAAAGGCGTGCCAGCGACGTCCACACATGCCTGCGTGATCGTTGACTATGACGCGGGCAACCTGCGCAGCGTCCAGCGTGCGCTCGACGAAGTCGGTGTGCATGCGCAGCTGTCTGCCGACCCGAAGGTGCTCGCGCGCGCAGACCGCATTGTGTTTCCTGGTGTCGGCGCTGCGGGCAGCGCCATGCGCACGCTGCGCGAACGTGGTCTCGACAGTGCATTGCGCGATGCGTTCGCAGCCGGCACACCGATCCTCGGCATCTGCCTCGGCCTGCAGATCTCGCTGGCACATTCGGAAGAGAACGACACCGTCACGTTGGGCCTGGTGCCCGGCGAGGTTCGGCGCTTCAGGGTGCGCGATCCGCGCCTGAAGGTGCCACACATGGGCTGGAACGAAGTGCGCGTCACGCGTCCCCATCCGGTGCTGGCGGGCCTTGTGCCCGGCGATGAGTGCTACTTCGTGCATGCCTACTACCCGGACCCGGCCGACAGCAGCGTTGAACTCGCACGCGCCGACTACGACGGCGAGTTCGTGTGTGCGCTCGGGCTGCGCAACTATGTCGCCACGCAGTTTCATGCCGAGAAGAGCGGCCGCATCGGCCTCGATCTGCTTGCGCGCTTCGTGCGCTGGGATGGTCAGCATGCTCAGTAAACGCGTCATTGCCTGCCTGGATGTGCGCGACGGCAAACTCGCCAAGAGCGTGCGCTTCGTGAATACGCAGGACATTGGTGATCCAGTCAGCAAGGCGCGCGAGTACTACCTCGATGGCCTGGATGAACTGGTGTTCTACGACATCACGGCCTCGTCGGAACAACGCCGCATCCTGCTCGACTGCGTTGAACAGGTGGCTGCGCAGGTGTTCATTCCATTTTCAGTCGGCGGCGGTGTGCGCAGCGTCGGTGATGCCACCGATCTGCGACTTGCCGGTGCCGAGAAGATCAATGTCAACTCTGCTGCGGTGCGCCGCCGCGCCTTGATTGCCGAATGTGCAGACGCGATCGGTAACCAGAACGTTGTGCTGTCGATGGATGTGCGCCGGGTTGCAGCCAACCCGGATCAACCGAGCGGCTACGAGATCGTGATCGAGGGCGGAAGAACACCCACCGGACTGGATGCGTTGGCCTGGGCGCTGGAAGGCGAGCGCCTGGGTGCCGGCGAGCTGGTGATCAACTCCATCGATGCGGACGGCACGCGCGAAGGCTATGACATTGCACTGACGCGGCTGATCGCCGATGCGGTGCGCATTCCGGTGATTGCCTCAGGGGGCGCGGGCACGCCCGAACATCTGCGCGATGTGCTCAATGATGGTCACGCCGATGCGGCGCTGGTCGCAAGCATGGTGCACTACGGTGACTACAAGGTGAGCGGGCTCAAGCAGTACCTGCACGATCAGGGCGTGAAGGTGCGCATGTGCTGGTGATCACACTGACTTACAACTGTTGATTGGGGGCAGACGATGCATGCGATCGAAGTACGCGATGGCGTGATGCAGTGGTGCGAGTTGCCAGACATCGCGCCCGGTGTCGGCGAAATCCTGATTGCCAATCACGCCACCGCGATCAACCGCGCGGACCTAGTGCAGCGCACGGGCGGCTACCCGCCGCCGCCGGGTGCAAGCCACATCATGGGCCTGGAGTGCGCCGGTGAAGTGTTGGCCGTGGGTGAGGGCGTAAACAGCTACAAGCCCGGCGATACCGTGTGTGCATTGCTTGCGGGTGGCGGCTATGCAGATCGCGTGGTGGTGCCGGCGGGTCAGGCCGTGCCTATCCCTGCGGGCCTGGACTTCGCCCAGGCGGCCTCGTTGCCCGAGGTGTATGCGACAGCGTTCCTGAATCTGTTTCTCGAAGGCCAGTTGCAGCTTGGCGAACGCGTGCTGTTGCATGCCGGCGCCTCCGGCGTAGGCACGGCCGCCATTCAACTTTGTGTTGCCTTCGGCAGTCCGTGTTTCGTCACCGCGGGGAGCGACGACAAGGTTGCGCGCTGTGTGGCGCTGGGTGCGCAGGGCGGCGCCAATCGCCACGGCGATGGTTTCAAGCCACGGGTGCAGGATTGGACTGAGGGCCACGGCTTCGACGTGATCCTGGATCCGGTCGGCGCGCGCTACCTCACGGACAACCTGCAGGCGCTGGCGATCGATGGCCGCCTGGTGCTGATCGGGCTGATGGGCGGCGTCAACAGCGAGCTGAATCTGGGTCTGTTGTTGATGCGGCGTCTGCGCATCATCGGCTCGACGCTGCGTGCGCGTTCAGTGGCACGCAAGTCCGAGATCATGGATCAGCTGCGCCGTCGCGTCTGGCCGCTGATCGGCAGTGGTGAAATCAAACCCATCGTCGATGCAGTGTTTCCGATCACGCAGGCCGAAGAGGCGCATAAGCTGATTGCCAGCGATGCCACCTTTGGCAAAGTAGTGATGACCATTCCGAACTGAGCGCTGGTCGGGACAAGCACAAGGAGCGGTAGCGATGAGTGGCATCGATCCAGTGAAGAACCGGGAAGCGTTTCGCAACTACCACAAACCAGCCGATGCGGTGGTGGGCGATCGCGTGCGCGAGTTCTATCGCGCCAATCACCGCCATCAGACCTATGCATTCGGCCTGCAGAAACGCGCGGAATATCTGCCGCTGCGGCGCACCCGCATGTCGTTGCCGGATGCGCTGGACTATCTTGAAACACTGATCGACGACTCGGACCCGGACCTCGAGCTCGGCCAGATGCAGCACAACCTGCAGACCGCTGAAGCGATTCGACGTGATGGCGGCGAAGACTGGTTCGTGTTGACCGGGTTCATTCACGATCTCGGCAAGGTGTTGTGCCTGTTCGGCGAGCCACAGTGGGCGGTGGTTGGCGACACCTTTCCGCTCGGCTGCGCGTTCAATGAACGCATCGTGTATCCGGAGTTCTTCGACGCGAATCCGGACACGCAGGACGCGCGCTTCAACACGCAGCTTGGCGTGTATGCGCAGGGCTGCGGTCTGCGCCAGGTGCAGATGTCCTGGGGTCACGATGAATATCTGTTTCAGATGCTGCACGCGCATCTGCCGGAGCCTGCGCTGTACATGATCCGCTTCCATTCGTTCTACGCCTGGCACCGCGAAGGTCAGTACCGCTGGCTGACCGACGCGCACGACGAGGCCATGCAGCCCTGGGTGCAGCGCTTCAACGGCTATGACCTGTATTCGAAAGCACCCAGCCCGTTGGCGTGGCAGGACTTGAAGGACTACTACCTCGACCTGGCGTCGCGCTACCTGCCGGCCACGCTGGCGTTCTGAACAGCGCGCGCGTGCAGAGGATTGCCTACAGATTCAGCCAGCTGCTGGCGTTGCCCGCGTAGAACGCAGCCTGCGCTGCAGCGTCCTGTGTCGTAAGCGCCGAATCGAATCGCTTGATGGGGTCGCGCCCGCCTTCGGCATGCGGATAGTCCGACGAAAACAGGTACAGCCTTGGATCGGATTCGCGGATGAAGCTGCCCACATCCTCGAACGGGTAGGGCGTGAAGCGCAGTTGTTCTGCGGCCTGTTGCGATGGCGCGCGTGTGAAGCTGCGCAGCGCAGGCTCGGAACGCTGCCAGATTGCGACTGCGTGATCGAGCCGGCGCAGCATGTCGGGCACCCAACCTGCGCCCACTTCGATTGCGCCACCACGCAATCGCGGATGCCGTTCCAACACCCCATCGAGCATCAGCGTGGACAGAAAGCGTGCGTGCGGGTGATGCACAACCTGGAAGTCGCGCGCTGAAATGATTTCTGCGCCGATCATGCCTGCGTCGGGCGGCGTGCCGTTGTCTGTCCACTCGGGGCCGATCGGCAACGGCCCACTGCCCACGTGCAGAACGAACGGCACGCGACGTTCTGCCAAGGTGGACCAGATGTATTCATGCGCGATGTGTCCCGGCGCACGACCGCCGGGTGCGCGCGCAGGCAACCAGAGCAGCCGCAAGCCGTTGTCCAGTGCGAACTCGATTTCACGCAATGCGAGCGTGGGCACATCCATGTCGCACAGCGCAACGCCGAGCAAGCGCGCATCGCTACTGCAGTAGTCCGCCATTGCGCGATTGTGTGCGCGGTAGGCGGCGTAGCGCAGTTCGGCGTCGGACAGATTGAACAAGGTTGCACATAGCGATGAGTAGATCACCTGCTGTTGAAAGCCGAGCAGATTCAGCGCGTCGCTGCGATCGCCTGGATCGACGGCGCCCAACGCCTCGTACCATTTCGGTCCCTGCCGCAGCAGGTTGTCGCCGAGTGCCCGCAGCGCAGCGCGCTCTGCGTCGGAGTGCGGCGCATTGCGGGGTTGCAGGCCGCTGCTTGCACCCACGATGTTCGGCATGCGATCGCGAAATGCAGGGCTTGCGTTGTCGCGCAGGAACCCTGGCCACTCCATCAGGTGGCTGTCGGCATCGATGATCTGGCGCTGGCCGGCGTAGCTCAATGTGATGACTCCTTCGATGGACGCTCAAAAGAGCGAACTTGGATGACGCGGTCAACGGCGTGTGGCGCGCGTGCGCCGCGTAGCACGCGTGCTGCACGCTGACCATGCCGTCATCTTCGTCTCGAGGTCAACGCCTCGTGCTCGCGTGCTGCCGTCGTTGCTGGACCGGCCATATCAGGTGCCGCGCGGCTTGGCCCGCTTCGTGGCGGTGGCGGTGCGCGGATCGTCGGGCCACGAATGGCGCGGATAGCGTGACCGCAGATCGCGGCGCACTTCCAGGTAGCCGGTGCGCCAGAAGCTCGCCAGATCGCGGGTGACCTGCATGGGCCGGTGCGCGGGCGACAACAGATGCAGCGTGAGCGGCAGCCGACCATCGAGCACCATTGGCGTAGCGGGCCAGCCGAACACTTCCTGAATGCGCACCGCAAGCACAGGGCTGTGCGGGTCGCTGTAGTCGATCGGCAGGCGTGATCCGCTGGGCACATCGATGTGTGTGGGCAGCAATCTGTTCAGCGTCTGCTTCTGTAGGTGGTTCAACAGTCCCAGCAACGCCTGCGTCAGATCGATCTGTTCGACATCCGCCAGCCGGCTGGCACCGGTAAGCCAGGGTCCGAGCCAGTGTTCGAGTGTGGCGGTCAGCGTGTCGTCATCAAGCTTCGGCCAGTCGTCCGGCTGTTCGGCATCGGGGCCCTGCTGGCCATGCAGGCCCTGCTGGAAATGCAGACAGTGCAGGCGTTGTCGCAGCTGTGTGCCGGCGGCGCTCCAGTGCAGGTTGTGCAGGCCGCGATTGCGCAGCGCATTCAGCAACGCAGGTAGAACGGCATCGTTGTCGCCACGCTGTAAACGACGACTGCGCACACGGATCGCGCCGAGTTCGAGCGTCTGATGGGTCTGCACCGATCCAGCGCTGTTGTCCCATTCAGTCACCCGCGTGTCGATCAGATCGGCTTTGTACAGCGCGAGCACCGTGGACTCACTGACGGCCGCGGCCAGACGAACCTTGGCTCCGCGGGCATCGCCGTCCAGATGCGCGATCGCGAGCCAGGCTTGCCGCGCCAGCGCATCGTCATCGGCAATCTGCGCACCGCGTCCATTCACCATCAGGTAACGGCCGCCGCCACCATCGCGCTTGCGGGCGATGCGGTCCGGATAGGCCAGCGCAATCATGCCACCCGTATCGAGCGCTTCTGGTTGAACGGGATGGGCGCCGGATTGCTGAACGCGCTGCCGCTTCTGGACACTCTGCGCGCTCTGCACACTTTGCGCGGCGCGCAGATGGCGTGTGGCTGTTTCCCGCAGACGCCGACGTAGGCCTTGATCGCCGCCACTACTACTGCTGCCGCCACTACTGCCGGCATGCAGCCATTGCAATCGCGCATCGATGTCCACACCCGCGCTGAACTGCTCGCGCCGCAGTGGGTCGCGCTCTTCCAGCAGTGCCGCGATATCGGCCGCACGCTGTAGTTCCGCACGTTCGTGGCCACGGTCACGCCCGCGTTGCGCCACTGTGACAAGCATATGGGCGAGGCGCGGATGGGCGCCAAGCCCTGCCAGCGCGCGGCCATGCGCAGTGATCCGGCCATCGCCTGCCACGGCGTGCAGGCGCTGCAACAGTTCGCGCGCCTGCGCCCACGCCGCCTCGTTGGGCAGGTCCAGCCAGGACAGTGCGCGCGGGTCGGGGCTGCCCCAGGCCGCGAGTTCGAGCACGATGGGTGCAAGGTCAGACTGCAGAATTTCTGGCGTGTCGTGGGCGGCAAGACGGTCATGCTGCTCGGCCGACCACAGGCGCAGACAACGTCCGTCCGCCACGCGACCGGCGCGCCCTGCTCGTTGTGTCGCGCTTGAACGAGACACGTTGACGGTCGTAAGCGCAGTCATGCCACTTTGCGGATCGAAGCTTGGAACGCGCGCCAACCCACTGTCGACGACGATGCGCACGCCAGGAATGGTGAGTGAGGTCTGTGCAATGTCGGTTGCCAGCACCACCTTGCGCTGGCCCGGCGCGGGCGGCGCCAGTGCGCGTTCCTGATCGGCCAGTGCGAGATCGCCGAACAAGGGCGCCACCACAATGTTGTCGGTGAGGCGCTGGGCCAGTAGCGTGCGTGTGCGCTCGATCTCGCCGGCACCAGGTAGAAAAGCCAGCAGATCGCCAACGCTCGCGGGTGCGTGCATCGCATCGATGATTGCGGTCGCCATTGCCGTTTCGATGCGTTCGCCGCGTTGCGGGCGCCCGAGCCAATGCACGTCCACCTTGTAGTCAGTGGCAGTGGTGCTGATCACGGGTGCGGGCGTTGTGTCGTCTGCTGCAAGCAGCGCTGCGAGCTTCGGCAAGTCCAACGTGGCCGACATCACAAGCAGCTGCAGATCGCTGCGTAGATTGCGCTGCACATCCAGTGTGAGTGCCAGCGCAAGATCCGAGTGCAGGCTGCGTTCATGGAACTCATCGAACATGATCAGGCCGATGCCCGGTAGCTCCGGATCGTGTTGCAGCATGCGCGTGAGAATGCCCTCGGTGATCACTTCAAGGCGCGTCGCCGCGCTGACCTTCGTGTCCTGGCGGATGCGATAGCCCACGGTCGCGCCCACCGCTTCGCCAAGACTCGACGCCAACCGCGCGGCGATGGCGCGGGCGGCGACACGCCGTGGCTCGAGCAGCAGCATGCGCCGGCCCGCGAACTGCGCGGCGCCGAGCAAACCCAGTGGTGCGCGTGTGGACTTGCCGGATCCTGGCGGCGCAGCGAGCAGCACATTTGGATGTGCGGCCAGTGCAGCCAGGAGTGCCGGCATCGCCGCGTCCATGGGCAGGGCCAGACTCGCAGCTGCAGCACGTGGCTTGTTTTGCATTGACTCGTTGCGCATTGGCGCGGATGCGTTGCGGCGTTCTGTTGTTTGGCGCTGGACGCGTCTACAGCGCGTCCAGCGCGGTGCGCTGCTGCCGCAGTGTTGCAACAGCCTGCTCACCATCTGCCAGTTTTTCGCGTTCCTTCGCCACCACATCGGCGGGTGCTTTGTCGACGAAACTGCCATTGGTCAGCTTGCCGCGGAGGCGCTCGACGTCTGCTGCACGTCGGGCGATTTCCTTGTCCAGCCGGCCGCGTTCGGCCTGCACGTCGATCAGGCCCGCAAGCGGCACCAGAATGCTCAGCTCGCCGACCAGACCAGTAGCCGCGGCAGGCGCAACGGCATCGGCTTCCAGCCAGTTGAGTGACTCGAGTTTGCAGAGCCTGCTGAGGAAGCGCGCGTGATCGCCTGCCAGCACCCGATCCGTTGCGCTGCCGCCCTGCAGCAGCACATTGATGGCACGTGCAGGTGAGATGTTCATCTCGCCGCGGATGTTGCGCAGCTGCGTGACCACGGCCTTGACCCACTCGAGCGCCTGCTCATCGGCGAGCGAACGTTGCTGTTCGTCGGCCATGGGAAAGCTCTGCAGCATGACCGTGTCGCCGCCGATCGCCAGCGGTTCGCGGACCCGCTGCCACAACGCTTCGGTAATGAATGGAATCATGGGATGGGCGGCGCGCAGCACCGTCTCCAACACCTCCACCAGGGTGCGGCGTGTACCGCGCAGTTGCGCCGCGCTGCTGTCCGGATCCCACAGTACGGGTTTGACGAGCTCGAGATACCAGTCGCAGTACTCGTGCCACACGAAGTCGTAGATGTAGCCCGCCAGGTGGTCGAACCGATAGCCGGCAAATGCGCGATCGACATCGACCAGCAGTTGCTGCAGGCGCGAGCGTATCCAGCGATCCGTGGGTCCGTACTCAACCGGGCCATCCAGGCTGTGGCCTTCTACGTTGCTCAGCACGAAACGCGCGGCGTTCCACAGTTTGTTGCAGAAGTTGCGGTAGCCGGCAATACGGTTCATGTCGAAGCGCACATCGCGGCCGGTCGATGCCAGCGCGCAATAGGTGAAGCGCAGCGCATCGGTGCCGTAGGAGGGGATGCCGTCCGGAAAGTCGCGCCGGGTGTTCTTTGCAATGCGCTCGGCGTCGCGCGGCTGGGTCAGCTTCGACGTGCGCTTCGCCAGCAGCGCATCGAGCGTGATGCCATCGACGAGGTCCAACGGGTCCAGCCCGTTGCCCTTGGTCTTCGACATCTTCTTGCCTTCTGCGTCGCGCACCAGGCCGTGGATATACACCTGCTTGAACGGCACCTGGTCGGTGAACTTCAGCGTCATCATGATCATTCTGGCGACCCAGAAGAAAATGATGTCGTGGCCGGTGACCAGCACATCGGTCGGGTGGTAGGCCTCAAGGTCGGGCGTCTGCTCCGGCCAGCCAAGCGTGCCGAACGTCCACATTGCAGACGAAAACCAGGTTTCCAGCACATCGTCGTCCTGACGCAGGACGATGTCGGCACTCAGGTTGTGTTTGGCACGGACCTCGGCTTCGTTGCGCCCCACATAGATGTTGTTGGCAGCGTCGTACCATGCTGGGATCCGGTGGCCCCACCAGAGTTGCCGGCTGATGCACCAGTCGCGGATGTCGCGCATCCAGGCGAAGTACAGATTCTCGTACTGCTTGGGCACGAATTCGATTCTGCCATCCTGCACGGCGCGCACCGCAGGCTCGGCCAGTTGTGCGATGGCTACGAACCATTGCTCGGTGAGATACGGCTCGATGATCGCGTTGGTTTTTTCGCCGCGCGGCACCTTCAGCGCATGCGGGCGTATCTCTTCGAGCAGGCCGGCCGCTTCCAGATCGCGCACGATGGCCGCGCGTGCGGCCATGCGTTCCAATCCGCGGTAGGCCGGCGGTGCGTTGTCGTTGATATGCGCGCTGGGGGTGAGCACATTGATGCGCGGCAAATTGTGACGCTGGCCCACTTCATAGTCGTTGAAGTCGTGCGCGGGCGTGATCTTCACGCAACCGGTGCCGAACTCAGGGTCCACATAGGTATCGGCAATCAGGGGAATGCGCCGCCCGACCAACGGCAATACAAGTTCGCAACCGAGCAGCCCGATGTAGCGCTCGTCCTCCGGATGCACGGCGACCGCAGTGTCGCCCAGCATGGTCTCGGGCCGCGTGGTGGCGACGACCAGGTAGTCCTTGCCATCCGCAGTCAGCTTGCCGTCTGCGAGCGGATAGCGGAAATGCCACAGCGAGCCTTGCTCTTCTTCCGACAGCACTTCGAGGTCTGACAGCGCCGTACCCAGCTCGGGATCCCAGTTCACCAGGCGTTGGCCGCGATAGATGAGGCCTTCGTCGTACAGCCGCACGAACGCTTCGCGCACGGCGTTGGAAAAGCCGTCGTCCATGGTGAAACGTTCGCGCGTCCAGTCTACGGACGACCCCATGCGGCGCATCTGCTCGACGATTTCACCGCCCGATTCTGCGCGCCATTGCCAGATGCGTTCGACAAAGGCGTCGCGGCCCAGGTCGCTGCGCGTCTTGCCTTCGGCCTGCAACTGCTTCTCCACCACGATCTGCGTGGCAATGCCCGCGTGGTCCGTGCCTACCTGCCAGAGTGTGCGCTGGCCGCGCATCCGTTGGTGGCGGATCAGTGCGTCCATGAGCGTGTGCTGGAACGCATGCCCCATGTGCAGCGTGCCGGTGACGTTCGGCGGCGGAATCATGATGCAGTAGGGTTTGCCATTGCCTGCGGGGGCGAAATGGCCAGCGGCTTCCCACTGTTTGTACTGCTCGGTTTCTATTTCGTGCGGATTGAAAGCGCCGTCCACAGGGGCGGATCTCCAGATGTGAATGCATGTACGGGCGTGTGCTTCGTCCAAAGGTTTCGCTTTGGCCAGGGTAGCTTGAGCTACCTGCGGGTGTTCGGCCCGCTTGCGCTGCCATTGCCGGGCGTGATCAGCCTGGCCTAACGCAGCCGACCTCGGCGCTGCAGCATGTCCTTGATCTCGAGCAGCAGAGTCTGCCGCAGCTTGGCCAACCGGGCATCGAGTTTGCGGGTGAGCTCTTCGAGCAGCTGCGCGTCCCGCGATTGTTCGAGGTCCCGTGCGCTGCCGCCTTCGCGTTTCCCGGGCGCGGTGTGATCTGCGGCCAGATCCTGGTGTTCGGCAAACACCTGGTCTACGAACTGGTTCCAATCCGGGTCGTCGAGGCCGAACTGCGGGTCGAGGGCGTCTTCGGCCGGCGGTGCGTCTTCGACACACGGTACGTCTGGGCCCAGCAGGTCCGTATCGGGCGCGTCGGACAGCGCACTGCCTGTCGCGGGCGGGCTGCCAGGCGGCAAGCCGCCCGCTGGGCTCGGCGCTTCAACGGTCACGATGTCACTGAGCAGCGGCGGCTCGATGGGTGTCGCGCCACCGTCGGACTGGCCGGCCTCAAGCATGCTGCGTAGCGCCTGCAACTCGTCCAGAAGCTGCCGCTGCTCGTCGGCGTCAAGCATGTCTGACATGGACATCTGCTTGTTCTACTTCTACTCGTGCGCCGGGTCGAGCGGCGAAATCGGCGGCCGTCATTCGTCTGTCCAGTGCTGCATGTCGTGATGCTGCAGTGGGTAGCCGCGCTCGCGATAGAACTTGAACCGCTCACGGCCGGCCGTCCGCACCTCGGCCGACTGCACCACTACTTCGGCGACACGCGCGAAGCGTTCAAAGAACCTGGGCACTTCGTCAGTGAGATTGATCAGCACATCGTCGCTGTCGATCGGGTCGACGTCGTGGCCAATCAGCACCGGCGACTGCGCCGCGAGCCCGGGCTGCCATAGATCATGGGGCAGGTAGCTGTTGCGCGGCAGCGTCCACAGCAGTGCATCGAGTTCGCATGCTGCGTCCGCGCTGCCAGTGTGCACGTAGACCTTGTGCGACTGCTGCCAGGCCTTGTGCGCAAGCCGGCAGGCGAAGCGCATGCGTGCGCCCGTGTCTGCGTCGGGCAGGACATAGAAGTCGATGCGTGTCACGGCGCCGCGTTCGCGCGGTCCAGCAGATATTGCAGCAGCAGCGGCATGGGCCGCGCCGTTGCGCCTTTCTGTGCGCCACTGCGGTACGCCGTGCCAGCGACGTCGAGATGCGCCCAGGGGTAGGCCTTCGTGAAGCGCGACAGGAAACAGGCGGCCACGCTCGAACCTGCTTCGCGACCGCCGCTGACGTTGGCCATGTCGGCAAAGTTGCTCTTCAGCAGCGGCTGGTACTCGTCCCACAGCGGCATCTGCCAGACGCGGTCGGCGCTGGTTTCGCCTGCGTCGCGCAGCTGTTCGGCGAGCGTTTCGTTGTTGGCCCACAGGCCGCTGGCAGCGCTGCCGAGCGCCACGATCACTGCGCCAGTCAGCGTGGCAAGGTCGATGACCGCAGCGGGCTTGAAGCGTTCGACGTAGGTGAGTGCATCGCACAGCACCAGCCGCCCCTCAGCGTCCGTGTTCAGGATTTCGATGGTCTGGCCAGACATCGACCGCACGATATCGCCGGGGCGGGTGGCGGTGCCGCTCGGCATGTTCTCTGCGGCCGCGATTACGCCGATGACGTTGATGGGCAGGCGCAGCGCCGAGATCGTATGCATCATGCCCAGCACCGCACCGGCGCCGCACATGTCGTACTTCATCTCGTCCATTGCGCCGGCAGGTTTGATGCTGATGCCGCCGGTGTCGAAGGTGATGCCCTTGCCAACGAGTACGAACGGTTGCGCGCGGCCGGCGCCCTTGTAGTCGAGCACGATGAGTTTCGATTCCTCTGCGCTGCCGGCGCCAACAGAGAGAAACGAGCCCATGCCGAGCGCGCGCATTTCCTTCTCGCCAAGCACTTTCGCCTGCAGCGCGGGACCGCCGTGACCAGCACTGCTGCGCGCCAGCTTGCGTGCTTCCGCGGCGAATGCGCTGGGTGTGAGTTCGTTCGGTGGTGCGTTGCCGACATCGCGTGCCAGCGCCATGCCGTCTGCGAGTGCCACGCCGTGCGCCAGTGCGCGCTCCCCCGCAGCGCGCTGCTCAGTGGCGAACAGGAAATCCACGTGCCTGAGGGTTGGCGGATTTTCTGCCGGCTTGCTCTTCAAACGTTCGAAGCGGTACAGCGTGGCGCTCAGGGCTGCCAGAGACGCCCGGGCGTTGTGATAGACGCCATCGTTGCCATTGAGCGTTTTGCTTGAGCTCGTGGTGTCCGAGTTCGTTGTGCCCGAGTCGCGCACAGGGCAGCTGTCGAGCAGCCAGAGTGCGCGTGTGCCTGGCAGTGCGACAAGCGCGGCCGCTGCAGCGGATGCCATGCTGCGAAAGTCGGCGCGACTGACGTCCGGGGCGGGTTGTGCCACCAGCAGAACGCGATCGAAGCGGGGGTCGGGTACCTGCACAAGCGTCAGCAGCTTGCCCGCTTTGGCTTCGAGGTCGCCACGCGCAAGCAGGCTGCGGATGAGCGCCGCGGTGGCGGCGTCGACGTGTGGTATTGGCGCATCCGCACGCTTGGGCTCGATGGCCAGCACGAGATTGCCAGCGTGACGATTCACGCGGAGAACAGATGCAAACGTAGTTTTGGGACCAGATGCAGACTTCGATGTGGAATTCATGGCAACCGCAGTGGCGGCGATTGCTGGAGAGAACTGCCCGGCATGCCTGCGATCAGGCATGAGCGCTCGCGTCGACGGCTGCAGCGCGCAGGGCTGGCACCAACGGTTCACGCCGGGCCATCGGATACACTCCGGCCGCCGTGCGGAGTGCTGCGGAAGTGTAAGCGCGCAATGACCCTCGTCAACGCTCATCCGTAGCGATCACCCTCAACAATCCGGGGTGTGCACTTTCACTGGCAGTTCTTTTTTCGCAGCGTGCACTGCTGTTCTTCGAAGCGGCAACTGCCTTTCTTCAAAGCGTCAACTGCCCATCTTCAAAGCGTCAACTGCAATGCCGATGTGTCGCTCATCATGCGTCCAGGTTCCCATCTGCCGGCGTTCGTGCCGAACATGCTGAGCCGCGCGTGAAGCGTTGGATCATTGCGCGTTGGCTGCTGCGTGATCTGACGCTTGTCCTGGTTGCGGTACTGCTGGTGCTGCTGCTCACCAGTCTGGGTGGGCGTGTGCTTGGGTTCCTCGGACAGGCCGCGGCCGGCGAACTGACACCGGCCATGCTGGCAGCCATCGTGATCTATCGCATTCCGTTGTACGTGCAGCTGGTTCTGCCGCTCGCGCTGTTTCTGGCGGTGATGCTGACGCTGGGTCGAGGCTTTGCAGAGCGCGAGTTGCTGATTGCCGAAGCCGCGGGCTGGACCCCGTTGCGCACCACGCGGCTGCTGTTGCTGTTTGCCGCGCTGCCGGTGCTGTGTGCTTGCGTGCTGACGTTCTGGGCGACGCCGCACGCGCAACGCCTGTTGACGGACCAGCTTGAAACGCAGGCCCGCGCGGCCGCCGACCTGCTGGTGCAGCCGGGTCGCTTCATTGACCTCGGCAATCCGAATCGCACGGCATACGTGGGTGCTGTGGACCGCGAGCGCCACCAGCTGCGCGACATCTTCATTGCCGATGGTGTGGCGCAAGGCGGCACGGTCACCGTGATTCGCGCTGATCACGGCCGGCAGGTGCAGACTCGGAATGGTGATCGTTATCTGCTGTTGCAGTCGGGTACACGCTGGACCGGGCGCGTCGGCGCCAGTGCTTTCCAGGTGCTGCAGTTCGACTCGCTGCATTGGCGGCTGCCCGGCTCGAACATCAGTGCACCCACCGCGCTGGAGTCGATGCCAACCCGGCAGCTGCTTGCGCAACTGACGCGTGAAGGCGGGTGGCTGCGTGCCACGCCTGCCGCTGCGGAGTTGTTCTGGCGCGCAAGTCTGCCCGCCTGTGCATTGTTGTCGGTATTGCTGGCCGCTGCACTGGGTCGAGTGCCGCCGCGGCAGGGACGCTTCGCGCGGATAGCGCTCGGTAGTCTCATGTTTCTGGGCTATTTCGCCAGCCTGGTGGCAGTGCGTACGTTGCTCGCCAACGGCTGGTTGGGCAGCGTGCCGTTGCAGCCCCAGTCCCAGCCCCAGCAGTTGCCGCTGATGCTGCTGATGTTGGTGCCACACGCCTTCGTGCTGATGTTGGCGGTCTCGCGCCTGAGCGCGCAGCAGTGGCGGCCGGCATGAATCGTCTTGACCGCTACATCTTCGCCACGGTTGCACGGTCTTTGCTGCTTGTGCTGCTGGTGCTGTTGAGTCTGGCGTGCCTGATCGAATGGATGGATCAACGCTCGGCGACGACCACGCTTGCGAGGGCGCTGCAGTTCGCGCTGCTGACGCTGCCGCGCCGCGCGCATGAGCTGCTGCCCTTTGTCGGGCTGCTGGGTGTGCTGGCAGGGCTCGGTGCATTGGCCGCGACCCACGAGCTGACCGCTGCGCGCTCGGTGGGTCACGGTGTTGCGCGCATTGTCGGGGCGGCACTGCTGCCGGTCGCGGCGCTGGTGGTGGTATCGAGTGCCATCACCGAATGGGTGATGCCGGCTGCGGAGTCGCACATTGCGGTGCAGCGCGCGCAGCAGCGCAACGGCTCGATACCCGCCCGCAGTATCCGCGCCGCCGTCGAGCCGTCGGCCTTGCGTTGGTCGCGTGTCGTGGATCATGGTCGCGAGGAGTTCATTGCCGTGAGCGCCATCGACGAACGCGGCCAGATGTTCGGTGTCACCGGCTTCAGCTTTTCGGCTGGCGGGCTCGACGCGCTCTGGCAGGCGCGGCAGATCGACGCGGCGCGCGGCGCATCGATGACACGGGTACGGCGCGATTGGGTCGTGACGGAATTTGCCGATACGCCTTACCGTCGCAGCGCCAACCCATCTGCAGGAACAGCAGGCGTTGGACGCGATGGCGCGGCAAGACACGACGCCGGAAGGCAAGGCGCTGGGACAACGAGCGGGCGTGTACAGCAGCAGAGTCTCTGGCGAGTGCAATTGCGCCCCGAGGACTTCGAGCAACGTGAGCTGCGCGATGCCGAACGCATGCCGCTTACGCTGCTGGGCCAGATCGTTCGAACAGCGCCGATGGGCGCAGGTTCGCCGCTGACACGACTGTTTGAATCGGTCTTCTGGCAGCGGCTGGCGCAGCCGCTGGAGGCGCTGCTGCTGGCGGCGCTTGGCGCTGGCTTTGTGTTTGGCAGCCTGCGCGTGAGTGGTGTCGGTCGGCGGCTGGCGTTGGGTGTGCTGGTCGCAATTCTGTTCAAGTACGTGGGCGACACGATCACGCTGCTGTTGCTGTTGACGCCCTGGCCAACATGGTGGACAGCGTTGTTGCCGTTGCTGCTGTTGTCGGCGCTCAGCGGGTGGTCGTTGCGGCGCAGCGCTTGATTGTTCAGAGGATCAGCTGCTCAGCTGCTCAGCAGATCAGCGGAGGTGTTTCGCCGCCGTCTCCGATATCTGCACCATGCGGGTCTGGGAAAAGAGGTCCGCCCAGGTCGCGCGCAACGGGTTGAACAGCGCCCACAGGTAGGCGGCCTGGAAGTACAGCAGCCCCACGATGATCAGCACGGGCATGTATGCGCCGCCTTGCAGCAGCATGACGCCGGGCATCGGCACCGTGAAACGCGCCAGCGCCTGCGTGATGGTGACGCGGTCGCCAGTGCCAGTGCGGACCCGGCTGCGCAGCCGCAGGTTCCAGGCCTGCATGCCAAGCGTGCGGCCATACATGACCCAGAAGAAGCTGCAGAACACGACGGCCGAGCCCACGAGCGTGGCGAATCCGATGGCGGGTGGTACGCGATCGTTGCGTGCAATCACGAGAATGAAGGTCAACAGCATCCAGATACCGGTGATCAGCAAGCCGTCGTACAGCATCGCCGCAAGCCGGCGCGGCAGACTGGCGGGCGCCTCTGCTGGCAGCGCGTCGTCTGGCTTGCCAGCCGGGTCACCAATAGGTGTTCCATCTGGTCCAACGGCCGCCGGCCGGCGCGAATCCGCGCGGGTGGGTGCCATGGACGAAGCTTCGAGCCGGTCTGGGGATGTCTGGTCGGACTGTTCGATGGGCATGACGGCTTCTGATTGGACGT
>CAMAVY010000037.1 GCA_945861675.1 Klebsiella pneumoniae
CAACATCGCGCCAAACGTGGCGCAGTACGAGGACGGCGTGCGCAAACAGTTTGCCGCGCTTGCGTCCATTGAGCAGAGCAGCCGCGCGCTTCAACAGACGGTGGTGTTGTACAGGGCCGCCCATGCTGACGGCGCTGACGACCCGGTGCCAAGCGTTGCCGTGACCGGTTGCCCCGAGCGCAGCAGCAGCGAAAGCGGCGCGTCCATGCAGAACTGCAAGCTGAGTCTCGTCACGCCTGATGGCAAGGACAGCCTTGACCTGGCCACATCATCCGCGGATGCGCGCACCCGCGATGCAGTACTGCAATACGCCGAGAACCTTTCGGCCATCTATCGCAGCGGCACAGGCGATGCACTGAACGCAGCGGTGCGCAACGGCAACTACTCCGCGCGACTTGGTATCGCTGCCACACAGGACAATCCATCCAGCACGTTGAACTCGGCCGACAGCGTCACCAGTGCGCTGCAGACCAGCATCGACACCTACATGCGCGCGGCAAAGAACCGCGCGATCCAAGCATTCGCTGAGGACGCGCTGGTCGACTGGCGTCGCGCTCAGGGCGGTGCCGATGCGGCGTCTTCATTGAGCATGGGAAACAGCTGGTCAGAAGAGAACTGTCGTGGTCAGGCGGCAAGCCTCATCGGCTGTATCGGTCAGAACTATCTGGGGCTGATCGAAGACGAGCTGAACAGCATTTCCATTTACGTCGACCCAGGCAAGCTCGAGCTCATACCCGGCGCAAGCGAATCCGATGCCGGCGAATGGACGAAGTACTGGAAACGCAATGCCACCGAGCGCACGGCCGGTATTCACTCGGCCATTCTTGCGACCACGATCTCCGGCACAGCATTGACGCTTCAGGCCCAGGTCCGGCAGGAACGGGCGGCCATTGCGACCGCAGGAAGCGCAGCAGCGACGCCAGCCTCCGAACTCAGCGGCCTGGGCTTCGGCGTTGCAACCCACTGCCTGTCGAAGATCGCCGGCAAACGCGACAACGGCGACAAGGTGAAGGCCGCAGCATGCCTCGCACGCTTCGCGCAAAGCTCCGACCAGCTGTACCAGCTGGCGTTGCGCCTCGATGGCACCGTGCAGGCATTGCGCGAAGCACTCCTGCTCGCGCCGTAACCTCCAGGGTCAACACCGTCAGCTCAAAGGGAGCGCACTGACATGCAAGACGCCGACTTCATCACCCAACTGCAGGCACAGCTGAAAGCCGAGCCCAGTGCGTTCGAACAAGAGCTGTTGCTCAAGCCCCGCGCGATCGCGCTGCGCGATTCATCCTTGCTGATGCTCAAGACCAGCGACGGCAGCAGGAAGAAATCGCTCGATGCGGAACTCACCTACGATCTGCTCAGCGATCTCGCTGAGCTGATGCGCTCCATCGAGGCCGCCATGGAGCGCGTCACATCACTTGCCTTTGGGCGACAGGATGTTGAGGGTCCCGGCGCCTTCGAGGTCGCACGTGCATTGACGCGCGCTGCGCGCACACGGCGCCTGAACATCGAGCTGGCTGCAACGTCCGCACACAAGCTCATGCTGCAGGGCAACCTGATCAAGCTGACCAAGCCACTGCAAGGCATCGTGAAAAATCAGACGAACATGTTGAAGGACATGCAGGTGTGGAACTACCGGATCGCTGTCATCGATCAGGTGGTGAATACAGGCTTGAGCCTTGGGTTTGCGGTGGCGGCGTTTTTGTAGCCGCGCGCGTATCGCCGTTAGCCAAACACCTGCCACGCCAACGGCGCAACGAGACCGATACTGCAGCAGCTCAGCGAGCCCCCCCCCCCGGTCGAACGTGCGATTCGGTCGCTGGAAAGACATCGCTGTCGTACAAGCTGATCATCACGCTGGGTGGGTGGCGTGGGGCGCCGCACAGTGGCGTCCAACGCCCTGACGACAAAGCGAGCCCTGCGATTTCCGGCTATCGACCGAGGGGCAGAAAAGCCGCTTCATGATGCGCGATGAATGCCGCGATCTGCGCAACGCTCACGCGCAGCAGCGCGGACAGTGCCTCCGTGGATGCATTCCCCTGCCGTATCCAGATCACTTTGGGCGGAAAGCCCCGAGCCACACTGAACCTCTGGAAGTCCTCGTCCTTCGTGACGATGACGAAGTCATGATCGCGCGCGAAGCCCCAGATGGCTTCGTCCGATGGCCGAGGCCCGAGTTCGGTGACGACATCGCTGTTCCCCTCGAAGTCGCCCGCCAACTCGCGCACAAGGCGCGCCGGCAGGTTCTCGTCGAACAGCAGACGAACGCCCACCTCAGGGAACGGGCAATGGCATCACCCGGCGCTCGCGTTCCGCAGCGAAGGCGAGGCACGCGAGCACATCCTCGTGCACCAACTGCGGAAACTCGGCGAGTATCGTCGCCTCCGTCATCCCGCTGGCCATGAATTCGAGGACATCCCCGACGGCAATCCGCGTACCGCGCACGCACGGCTTGCCGAAGCGGATCTCGGGTTCGAGGCTGATGCGGTCGAGCAGGTTCATGCGAGCAAGCTAGACCCATCGCAATCAGAGCGTCAAGCGGCCAGAAATCGGCGTGCCTCCGGCAGCCCATCACAGCGGTCTGTCGCGCGAGCAACGGATGGCGCAAGTTCCCGTTGCCGGTATCGGCCTGGTAGCAGGCGCTTCCTTCAGCAATCGGTGCTGAAGGACATGCAGGTGTGGAACTACCGGATCGCTGTCATCGATCAGGTGGTGAATACAGGCTTGAGCCTCGGGTTTGCGGTGGCGGCGTTTTTGCAGCCGCGCGCTTCTCGCCGTTAGCCAAACACCTGCCGCAGCAACTCCGTCGTGCGTTTCACCGGGTCTCTGCGAATGGCCACTTCTTCCTTGGCGAGGTAGAAGAACAACCCATCCATTGCCTTGCCGACCACATAGCCGGTGAGGTCTGTATCCAGCTTGGGTGCCAACGGAAAACTGCTGTAGCTGGCGAGCAGCGATTTCATGGTGGTCACGGCACCCACCTTGGCCAGTGAATCGTCGATCACCGGGCGCATCTGTTCCGCAACCGGCGCTTGAGTCTGACGACGCAGGTACTGTGTGGCGGCATCTTCGGGGCCATTCAAGATGCTGCGCGCGTCATCGAAGGTCATGTTCGTTACTGCGTTCACGAGCAGTTGCCTGGCTTTCGGCGCCGCTGTTTCCGCAGCGCGATTCAGCTGCAGCTCCAGTTCGTCCAGCTGCCCGCTCATGCCTACCTTCTTCAGCAGCTTGCGTGCCTTCTCGAACTTTTTCGGCAAGCGGATATGAACGTTGTTGTCGAGGTTGAACCCATTCAGCACCTGCACGCGATCGACCGTGCGTTCCGTGCCGATGCGCAGCGCTTCCTTCAAACCCGCCGCCAACTGGCTGCCGCCGAGGGCGCTGCCCACCCCCGTTGCACCGTTTCCGCCTGAACCGGCAGCACGCTTCAGCAGGTCGCCAAGCACGTCATTGGTCGCAAGTACCTGAACCGCGTATGCGGCGACGCCCGCACCCAGCAGGACTTTCGAAAATGCGCGACGCTTCATTGCGGCGTTCCAGCTGGATAAGCCCGTCTACATACCACGCACGTGCCCCAGCACTTGTTCTTCGAACGTGAAATCGAACGCGCGCGTCGACGCGACCGGGTCGTTGCGAAACCACTCCCAGGTCTGCTGTACAGACGCGCGGAAGTTGTATTGCGGCGTCCAGCCCACGTCTTCACGCAGGCGTTCAATGCCAAACACTACATTGCGATTCCAGCGATGAATGTGCGGCGCAACATGCTGCACCAGCGTCGACAGCAGCCACTGATTCGACGTGCGGATCTGCGCCAGCGACAGCGTCGCTGGATCAATGGTCGGTCTGGCGTTCGCGCGCAGCGCAATGTGGCCATCGAAGATCTCGTCCATCAACGGCGCCGGGATGTATACCTTGTTCGCGTCCATGCCGATGGCGCGCGCGCACTCATCTACATAGCCGTCGGCAGTGAAGTAGTCGCTGCCAGTGAGGTTGTAGCGGCGGCCGAAGGTCGCGCTCTTCTGCATCATCATGCGCAACGCGCGTGCCTGATCGTCCACGTGGCCAACCTGCGCAATGGTCTGCCCGTCACCGGGAATCAGCACAGGACGGCCCTGCAGGATGCGCGCAAACATGCGCTGTTCGCGATCGGGCACGAGGTTGTGCGGGCCGAACACCATCGACAGCGCAACGATGGACGCGGGGAACTGCCGCTCCCGCCACTCACGCAACAGCAGGCGTTCGCAGTCGATCTTGTTGCGGCCGTAGTCGTTCTGCTGCGGGCTTGCGTCCACAGGGAAGTCTTCGGTGATAGGCATCAGATCGCTGGCGGCGTAGATCACCGTAGAGCTGATGAACACGTAGTGGCCCACGCGACCGCGAAACAACTCGACCATCAGCTGCACGTCGTCGGTGCGATAGGCGCTGACATCGAAGATGCAATCGAACTCCAACCCTTCGAGTGCCGCGCGCATGGAGGCTGTGTCCGTGCGGTCTGCAGTAAGGCGCGTGACACTGCGCGGTAGCGCCGCTTCCGTTTTGCCGCGGTTCAACACAGTCACCGCATGGCCCGTGCGTACGAGCTCGTGCACCAGTGCCAGACCGTTGAACTGCGTGCCGCCCATGACTAGAACCTGCATCGATGCTCCCAACAACTGAGTCTTGATTCGCTCACGGTACTAACGCGGCTGAAAGATGGACAGGTCCAGATCGTCCGCCAGCGCACGCACCGCAGCCAGGCCCGCAACACTGTTGCCCTTTGCACCCAGCGCCGGTCCATAGCAGGCGATTGAACAGCGCCCGGGCACCACTGCAAGCAAGCCACCACTCACACCGCTCTTGGCCGGCAAGCCGACCTCGACCGCGAACTTGCCGACCTCGTCGTACAGGCCGCAGGTCAGCATGACGGCAAGCAGTTTGCGGTTCTGCGCCGCGTTCAGAATGGTGTGGCCAGACATCGGGTCGGTGCCGCCATTTGCAAGAAACAAACCCATGCGTGCGAGACCGCGCGCCGTGGTCGCAATGGCGCACTGCCGGATGTAGGTTTCACAGGTCAGCATCGGATCGTCGATGACTTCGAAATGGCGCATGTAGTTCGCCAGCGAGCGATTGCGAAAGCCGGTGCGCCACTCGGAGCGGTACACGTCTTCGTCGACCGCGAACTCGCCCTTCGGGCAGATGCCGCGCAGGAAGTTCTGCAGGTGCAGGATCTTTTCATCCACCGTTGCGCCCTGCAGGCGGCCAGAAACCACGATGGCGCCTGCATTGATCAGCGGATTGCGCGGTTTCCCGTGCTCCTCTTCCAAGCGCACGATGGAGTGGAAGGCGTCGCCACTCGGCTCTACGCCAACGCGGTCGAACACCGCGTCATCGCCATTCGACAGCAGACAGGCCAACGAGAAGATCTTCGACACGCTCTGCAGCGAGAACGCCAGGTCCGCGTCACCCGCAATCACCGCTTCTTCAGCACCCAGCGGATGCACTGCCATACCGAACCAGCCCGGGCTCGCATTCGCCAACTCAGGAATGTAGTTGGCGACCGCGCCGGACCCGAGCGCGCGCCGCCCGGCTTCATACGCCCGCTTGACGATGACTTCCAACGCTGCGCGATCGTCAAGCATGCCCATCTCTCTCCTCTCTCTGTTCGTGCGGATCGTGCTGATCGTGCATCAGCGCATCGATCCTGCGTCCAAGTTGCCCCGGCGACGTCGTGCGCCGCGCAAGCCAAGCATAGGCAACCGGCACCACAAGTACGGTCAGGAACACGGCGACCAGCGTGCCGTAGAACACCACAATGCCGATGGGCTGCCGCTGTTCCGCGCCTGCGCCCGTCGCAAACAAAAACGGCAGCGCACCGAACGCAGTACACAGGCTGGTCATGAGCACGGGCCGCAGTCGCGTAACGGCCGCACCCACGATCGCGTCGACAAACGCTACGCCGCGATCGCGCAGTTGATTCGCAAACTCCACGATCAGCACGCCGTTCTTCGCCGCAATGCCGATGAGCATCACCACGGCGATCTGGCTGAACAAGTTGATGCTCGCGCCGTACAGCCACAGACCGAACACGGCGCCGATCAACGCCAGCGGCACAGTCACCATGATGATCGCTGGATGCACGAAGCTCTCGAACTGCGCGGCCAGCACCAGATAGACCACCACCAGGGCAAACAGAAACGTCAGGTACAACTGCTGGCCACTGCGAATGAACTCGCCGGACTCACCGTCCCACATCAGCGTGGCTTCGGCTGGCAGCTGTGTGCTTACGCTGCGCTGAAACCAGTTGATCGCCTCGCCCATCGTGTAGCCCGGCGCAAGATCTGCCTGGATCTCAACCGAGCGCAGCCGATTGAAGCGTGCAAGCTGGATCGCCCCCGATGATTCTTCCAGGCGCACGACGTTCGACAGCGGCACAAGCTGGCCGGTGCGGTCGGAGCGCACGCGGATGTTGGTCAGATCCGTCGGCGACTGCCGCGCGTCACCGCGTGCCTGCAGCACCACGTTGTACTCGCGGCCACGATCGACCCAGGTGGTGACGATGCGCGAGCCAAGCGCTGTCTCGAGTGTGCGTCCGACAGTCTGCAGCGAGATACCCAGTTCCGCGGCGCGATCGCGATCCACTGCAACACGGATCTGCGGCTTGCGTTCCTTGAAGCCCGAGTCGACGTTGGTCAGCCCAGGATTCGCACGCGCAAGGTCAACCAGCGTGGCAGACCACTGCGACAGATGTGCGTACTCCGGACCACCAAGCACTGCCTGCACCGGACGACCGAAGCCGCGCCGACCAAGGCTGCCGGGTCGACCGGCCGACACCCGCACGCCGGCCAGCTTGCGCGCCTGCTTCATGATCGAACGCGAGATCTGCTCTGCTGAACGTGTCCGTTCGTGCCAGTCTGACAACACCAGCATGGCGCGCGCCGAGTTCACATCGCCACCACGATTGCCGCCGAAGCCACCCGGCACGCGCATGGAAATGCGCTCGATATCGCCGTGCCGCATCTCCTTCAACACAATGGCTTCAAGCTGGCGGGCATAGCCGTCCATATAGTCCAGTGATGCGCCTTCGGGGCCTTCCATGCTGATGAACACGCGGCCAACGTCTGCCTGCGGGGCAAACTCCTCGGGCAGCGCGCGAAAGGTGATGACTGCAACACCGACGAGTGCCGTGACCACACCCAGCACAGGCAACGGCCGCGCAATGAGTGCGCGCAATACGCGCTCGTAGCGCAATGCCAGCGCCTTGAAGAAGCGATCGACGCCGCGCGCTACGCCCCTGCGCTGACCACTGTCCACCGGCAGTCGCGATGCCAGCATCGGCGTCAATGTCAGTGCAACCAGCGCGGAGATCAGCACCGCCGCAGCCAGCGTGAAGCCGAACTCGCGGAACAGCCGTCCGAGGTCGCCCGGCAGGAATCCGATCGGCACGAATACGGCGGCAAGTGTAAGTGTGGTGGCGATCACCGCGAAGCCGATCTCGCGGCTGCCGACGATCGCTGCGAGCATGGGCGGCGTACCGTCCTCGGCGCGTCGGTGCACGTTCTCCAGTACAACGATGGCGTCGTCCACTACGAGCCCGATGGCCAGCACCAGTCCGAGCAGCGTAAGTACGTTGATCGAGTAGCCGAGTGCATACATCACCGCGCCCGCGGCAATGATCGACACCGGAATGGTGAGTGCAGGGATGAGTGTGGCGCGCAGGCTGCCGAGAAACGCATAGATCACGGTCAGCACCGATGCGAGCGCAAGGCCGATGGCAATCAGCACTTCGTTCAGCGCTGCCTCGATTGCGACTGCGTTGTCCATGCCGATCGCCAACTTGCTCCCGGCAGGGAGACCGGAACGAATGCGTTCGAGCTCGGCGCGTACACCGCGTGCAATCGCCAGCGTGTTCGCCTTGGACTGTGCTTCCACCGCCAGTGTTACGCCCGGCTGACCGTTGTCACGGTTGTACGAACGCTCGTTCTCCGCCGCCAACTGCACGGATGCCACTTCACCGAGCCGGATCAGATGACCATCAGCGCCGCGCGCAATCGCGAGTTCGCGAAAGTCCTGCTCGTTGTCCAACCCCACCAACGTGCGCAAAGAGAACTCGCGTGTGCGCGATTCGAGCCGGCCCGCCGGCAGTTCGACGTTCTCGCGGCGCAGCGCGGCTTCGACATCGGTGGTCGTCAACCCGCGCGCTGCAAGCGCAGGACCATCGAGCCAGATGCGCATGGCGTAGCGTCGACCACCGAACACGCTGACACGTGCAACGCCGGGCACCGTAGACAGCCGGTCGATGAGATTGCGTTCCGCGTAGTCGGTCAGCTGCAGTGATGACATCGACGCCGAGCTGAAGCTCAGCATCATGATCGGCTCCGCATTCGCGTCGGCCTTGATGATCTCCGGCGGATCGGAGGCCTCCGGTAAGGCACCCAGCACACGCGCCACCCGGTCGCGCACATCGTTCGCCGCGCCGTCGAGATCGCGCGCAATGTCGAACTCGATGCGCACCGACGAGCGCTCGTCCTGGCTTTCCGATTCGATCTTCAACACGCCTTCGATGCCGGCGATCGAGTCTTCGATGATCTGCGTGACCTTGGTCTCGATGACCGCAGACGAAGCACCGATGTAACGCGTGCTCACCGAGACCACCGGCCGGTCGATGTCCGGGTACTCACGCACCGAAAGACGATCGAGCGCGATCATTCCGAATACCAGCAACAGCAGGCTGACAACGATTGCGAGGACCGGCCGACGTACTGAGAGTTCGGAGATGCCCATGGTGCGCGCTATTGCCGCGCTGCAGTGCGCGCGGGCGGTTGTTCACGCACGCGCGGAGCCTCCCGCCCGAGCGGCGCCTCACGCACGCGTTGGCCATCGCGCACGTTCTGTGTGCCTTCCACCACGATGCGATCACCTGCGCGCAGACCCGCCAGCACTTCTACTTCACCGGGCTGACGCCTACCGATACGCACCTCGCGCCGTTCGGCAACCACACCATTGGCCGCGCCGCGCAGCACGAACACATACATGCGTCCTTGCTCAGGCACGATTGCACCTTCGGGCACCAGCAGTGCGGGCAGCACTTTGCCGCGTACCGACACAGTCATGTACATGCCGGGCCGCAGCTTGCCATCGGCATTCGGCAACAGTGCCCGCACAATGATCGAGCGCGTGCTGACATCGACGCGCGAATCCAGCTGCACGATCTTTCCCGTAAACGTCACTCCCGGTAGCCCGACGGTTGTTGCGCGCACCGGCTGCCCTTCATCAACCAGATAGATGAACGTTTCCGGCACCGTAAAGTCGAGCTTGATCACCGACGTGTCATCGAGTGTCGTGATCACGGTGCCTGAGTTGACCAGGCTGCCGACGCTCACGCGCCGCAAGCCTGTCCGGCCGTCGAAACTTGCGCGGATCACGGTGTCTGCAAGTCGCGCCTGCACCGCAGCCACGCGCGCGCGATCGCCCGCAAGCTTCGCGACAAGCTGTTCAAGCTGTGCGGCGGGTAGCGCTTTTTTCGCGGCAAGCTCGCGACCGCGCCGCAGCTGGCGCTCGCTGTCGGCGCGCGTCGCCTCGGCTTCGGCAAGCTGCGCGGTGATTTCCGCGTCGTCCAGTTCGGCCAGTACATCGCCGCGGCGCACGCGCTGACCTTCGGCGAAGCGGATCGCTGTGATTCGATTCGTGGTTTTTGCACTGACATCGATCGACTCGTTGGCGTTCGCCGTGCCGACGGCGTCGATGTCTGTGCCGAACGCCCGCTCCACGACGGACGCTGACACCACGAGCGCGGTCTCGTCACCTTTGCCGCGGCCGCTTTCGCCGGACGATCGCGCGGACTGCGAGTCTGCGCCGCCCTTCGAGCAACTCAGCAGGCAGCCGCCAGCAAGCAGCAGGCACAGCAACCGATAGAACCGCGCTTGGCGCGACATGCGAGCGTTCCAACTCGGAGAAGTGCGGATTGTGCACGAGCGGACCATGCAGCATGCGCATCTGAATGCTCGTGAATCTCCACTTGTCCATCAGTACGTGCCCATCAGCACTCGCCCATCCGCACGCAAACGGTGCCGCTCGCGTTGCGCCGTACTTTCAGGCTTCAATCCAGCTGTTCATCTCGACACTGCATTCATTGGAGTTGCGCCATGCCCATCCTTGGCCCTGAGCACGATCTGCAGCATCCCGTTGAAGGGGACTCTGCTTGGAGTGAGTCCTACTATTTCAATGCCTACGACCCTGATGCCGACGTTGGTTTCTACACCCGCTGCGGCATCCGCCCGAACGAAGGCCACGTGGACATCGGCATGTCAGTCTGGCTGCCCGGTCAGGAGATCGGACACATGGGCGGACGGCGCGAACAAACGACCATGATCGACCGCGTGCTCGATGTCGCTGGCATTCGCTACGAACTCATCGAGCCCATGCAGACGTGGCGTCTGGCAGGCAGCGGTGAAGCGAAGGTGTACGACCTGAAGACGCGCGCGCAGCGGAACGCACACGTTGCGTTCGATGTGCGCTTCAACGCGCTCATGCCCGCCATCGGCACCGACGGTCAAGGTCGAGAAGGTTCGGGCGCGAGCGCCGAGACACGCAAGAGCGTGGGCAAAGGTCACCTTGAGCAAGGCGGCAAGTGGACGGGCGAGATCGCGATCGACGGCAAGGTTCACCGTTTCGGCAACAACGCACGCGGCAATCGCGACAAGTCCTGGGGCCCACGTCGCTGGGGCGGGCCGAAGATGTGGCGGTGGTGGTCCATCAACATCGACGACGCAACACACTTCGGTGGCATTCGCATCGGCACCGATGCCGGCGACCTGCAGCGCGGCTGGGTGTGGAAGAACGGCGCACACACGTCCATTCGCCAGTGGCGTGTACGCACCGAACTGGAAAACGACGGCATCACGCAAAAGGTGTGTCACGTTGTTGCGGTCGACAAGCATGGACACGAGCACGCGCTGCGCGCCGATCTGCTGCGCGTTGCGCCGGGTGGCGGCACGCGCAACGGCACCGTCGTCAACGAAGGGCTGGCGCGCTGGACCTACGTAGGCGTGACCGGCACCGGCATTGCCGAATACCTGCATCAGTTCGACGCCGAGGGTCGGCCGCTGATTGCGATTGAGTAGCTGCGCGTGAGCACACGCGGCCAGGACCGGGCGCGGTGTTCGCCGACGAGTCAGCTCAGGCGACGCAGCGCAGCGCGTTCCAGCGCCGCAGGCCACGCGATGCCGCGCGCTGCGCACATCGCGCGCGCCATGGGAACGAATATATCTGCGAGTGCGCGATTCATGGCCACGAGACTTGCGGGCGTTGTTTGCAGCGGCGGCAGCGACAGAAGCGCTTCGCGCTGTGCGTCGGTCAGAAACGCGTTGAGCTTCAACACGCCGCCGCGCGCAGCCTGCGTCACGCCGTTCTGCTCAAGCATGGTGTCGATCACAATCTTGCGCAGCAGACCCACGCCATCCAGCGCCACGATGAACTCCTGACGACCCAGCACGACCGGGCCAAGCCCGACGATGCGAAAGAACTCCGTCAGGTTGTCTTCGAACCTGCTGGGCTCGGACGGCGCGGCTCCCTGCGGCACAGGCTCGCCGCCGCGCGAAAACAAGCGCTTCAAGTCGCGCGCGTTGTAGCGCGACAGTTCAGTGACCGACACGAACACCAGATCGAAGCGCTCCCAGTCCGGCGTGACGCAATTCAACACGCGTCCGAAGTGCAGCTTCGCAATGACGGTCGGCGCGATGGACTCAACATGAGCGAGATAGCGCGCAGCTGCGTCAGCGGGATCGTTCACTGTGGCGACCAGTACATCGACATCACTGAGTTCGTCGCCTGCGCCCTTGCCCAGGCTGCCGGACAGCCACGCACCACTGATCTGCGCGTCGGATTCGAGGATCGACGCGATGCGATCGATAAGACGTTGTTGTGTTTCCGTTGGTGTGTGCATGCAGCTCTCCGAAACGACACGATTGGTTCGCGACTGGGACACGCTGTTCAGGTACGTCGCGTACACGTGGCGGATTCGTCACGCGGCGCGTGACGAATTTCGAGCAGCGCTGGCACACCAGGAAATCACTTCACCAACTGCCCACCAGACGCCTGCCGCCCTGCACCGGCAGCTGCGTATTGGCTGCGCACTCGGGTCGGCGCGATATCCAACGCCGTGGCCAACGTGAGCGTCAGCAGCTCGACCTCGGTCTTGCGCGCGGCACCTTCAGCAAGATGTGCATGCAAAACCGTCATGAACACCGGCAGCTCATCGTCTGCGGGCACGGATTCATTTTCCGGGTAAGCATCGCGCGGTAGCTCGCGCACGCGCGCCCGCCAAGGCACAGTCGACGCGCAGCGAACAGCTACTTCTTCCGGCTCAGATCCATCCAGCACAAGGCAATGACCTGATCGGTGCTCAGGAATCCATGGCCCCACGCGGCATCCAGATCGGCAAGCGGCTTGCTGGCAATGAACTGCTCCATCGTCTTTCCGGAAGCAATGCCCTTCTCGATACGCGCTTTCACATCGGCCAGCACATCGCGAAAGCGTTGCACATCTGCAGGTGTTGCCAGCGGCCCATGCCCCGGCACGACTCTGGTCGCTGGTGTTGCACGGGCAAGGATTGCATCGGCAGACGCAATGATGCCGCTGAGCGTGCCGCCACTTTCCACATCCACAAACGGAAAGTAGCCGTTCACATAGGTGTCGCCTGTGTGCACAACGTTGGCCTGCTCGAACCACACGTGCACGTCACCGTCAGTGTGCGCAGGCGCAACGTGCTGCATCGAGATCGTCTCGCCATTCCAGTGCAGCGTCATGCCATCCGTGAACGTGACGACCGGCAGCGCGGCGGCCGGCGATGCCGGCGATGCCGGCGATGCCGGCGTCGTGCGATTCATCAACTGTGAAAACTGCTCAACCGACATCCGCTCGCGCACGTTGGCGTGGGCAATGATCACGCGCCAGCGTTGCCGAAGGGTTCGTTGCCGCCGGTGTGATCGAAGTGATGATGCGTGTTGATCACAAAGCGGATGGGCGCGTTCTGCACAGCGTTTTGCGCTGCGTTCTGCAGCGCATTCACGGCCGCAGTGATCTTTGATGCGAGCGGCGCGAACTGATCGTCCACGATCACCGGGCCGTCTTTGCCGGTGGAGACCACAATGTTGCCGCCGCTGCCGATCAACATCGCAAGACCCGGCGCCAACGGAATGGTCTCGATCTGTACTTTCGAGAAGTCCTGTTCGGCCGCCGCGACCGGCATGGCCACCAGAGCGGCAGGGAGCGCAAGCGCAATCAGGGTGACAAGTGAACGCATGAAACTGAACTCACTGGCAGTTGTTGATGCGCGAGCTTCGAATAGTCACTGAATGCCAGGCGACGCAATGCCACCAGGTCAGGCCGCTACGCCATGCTCACTCACACGCACTGACGACGGCAGGGCCATCCCTTCGGCCACCGCCACGCGCACCAGTGCCGCTTCGAGCAGCGCGCGGGCCTCGCCGGCCGCCCGCTGCAGGTCCTGATGCAGCAGCGCATCGTCGGCGCCGCGATTCGCACACTCGGCGCTGTAGCGCTCGAAACCGCTGAGACTCAGCAGCAGATCCACCAGATGGCGTGGGCATTCGCAATACAGCGTGGTCGACGACGCTGCGATGCTGGCCAGCGCTTCATCGTCGAAGCGGGCCGCGTTTGCCGCAGGGCGACTGAGCTCGGGCGGAAGTTGCTGCGGCGCCCGCACAACCGCGCCACACAGGCCGGCAATCTCCAGCGCATCCGACGGCGCACGCGCCACGCCGTGTCCCGCGGCCCGCAACTGACGAATCACTGCGCTGGGCCCGAAGCGATAGAGCACAAGAACACGGCCGGAGCCCAACGCAGACTTCACTGCGGCAACCGTGGCCAGCGCCGTCTCGTTCAACGTCGACAACTCCAGCACCGCCACGTCCACGGCGACGCCGCGCAACGCCGACACTGCGTTTGCCACGTTGCCGCAAGCGGCCATCACCTTCACCGCGTCTCCCAGGCCCTGCGACTCCGGCCTGCGCACACCGAACACAGGCCCGATCAAGGCAACGCGCAACACCGGCGGGACACCGTTCTGAAGTGCACCTGGCTGCACGACCAACGTGCGGGCCGCGTCGCGCAGAGCCGTGACTGCTTCGGTCGGAAGTGCAGCCACAGTGCCGATTGGATGACCCATATCAACAACCTGTTTGATCACGGCCAGCCGGCGGATGTCGTCTGGCGTATAAAGCCGCTGGCCGCCCTCACTCAACGTGGGGCCGACCACACCATAGCGGCGCTCCCACACCCGCAGGGTCTCAACGGGAATGCCCGCTAGTCTTGCGACCACGCCTGAACGGTAGGTTGGCGGCCCAGTTACCTCGGGCACATCGGTGTCTTTGGCTGCTGTGAGGCTTCGAGTTGACATCAGGTACTCCAATCGTGAACCGGGAAATGACCTGTCACTGTACCGCTTAAGGCGGTTCATGTGCTGTTCAATTCTTCCATTTGGCAGTAATTTCTCCCCTCAATCCAGTTCAAACCATAGGCAAAACCATGACAACGCGTCGAGACTTCGTCCTGCGGCTCATCCCGGCAACGGCAATCGGTGTCGCTGCCCTCGCCTCACAGGCGGGTCCCGTGCCAGCAAAAATCACGGAAAACGACCCGGTCGGGAAGCAGCTCGGCTACCTGCACAACGCGGCCAAGGTCGACAAGAAGAAGTTCCCCACCTGGGCGGCCAACCGAAACTGCGCCAACTGCATGCTGTACCAGGCCAAGCCCACTGACGCCTGGGGCGCATGTGCGGTGGTCGGCGGCAAGCTTGTAGCCGGCAAGGGCTGGTGCAGCGCCTGGACCAAGCGGGCCTGATCCACCTGAACCGGACAGAAACCGGACGCGTTCGATTCGGGCGTCGGGCCGGCGGGGCACCGGCGATTGAGGTGCCCGGCATGGCCGTCATCATCGGCGCACAGGGCGGTATTGGTGCCGCCCTGCTGCAAGCCGGCAGGTCGCACTGGCTGTTCGACCGCGTGTGTGGCTATGGCCGCAGTACACCGGTCGCACTCGATCTGTTGGACGAGTCGAGCATTGCCGCGACGGCGGCAGCCATCAGCCACGCGCAACTGCCTGTCAGTCTGATCATCGATGCGACAGGCGTACTGGCCGCAGACGGCTGCCGCGCCGAGAAGGCGCTGCGCGAACTGGACCCCAGCGCGATGGCGCGGGCATTTGCCATCAACGCCATCGGTCCGGCGCTGCTGCTGAAGCACCTGCTGCCGCTGCTGCCGAAGGACCGCCCAAGCCTGTTCGCGAGTCTGTCCGCCCGGGTTGGCAGCATCGGCGACAACCAGTTGGGCGGTTGGTACAGCTACCGCGCCTCGAAGGCGGCGCTGAATCAACTGCTGCACACGGCGGCGATCGAACTGCGGCGCACGCGACCCGCGGCCATCTGTGTCGCCATCCATCCCGGCACCGTAGACACACCGCTGTCCGCGCCCTTCGCGAAAACGGGGCTCGACGTACAGACGCCAGGGCACGCCGCGCAACAACTGCTGACAACACTGTCCAGTCTCGACCTGACCCATTCAGGTACGTTCGTGGATCAACATGGCAGGACGATTCCCTGGTAGTCCGGTCGTGCAGGCTCCGAAAAACGCGGCGCTGCTGCTCGCTAGACCTGCGTGATGCCCAGACCCAGACCGCCATCCACATCGAGAATGGCGCCAGTTGTCCACTGCGCGCGCAGCAGATGGTCGATGGCTTCGGCAACTTCATCTGTTGTGCCGATGCGACCCAACGCATGCAGCGGTGCGAGTGCCTGATAGCGCGCCGCTGCGGATTCCGCACTCAGCACACCTGCGCGTTCGTTGATTTCAGTTGGCACTGCGCCGGGCACAACACAATTCACGCGCACGCCTGCAGGGCCAAGTTCCGCTGCAAGGACTTTGGTCAACGCCATCAACGCGCCTTTGCTGGCCGCGTAGGCAGAAGCACCCGGAAACGCACGCCGCGTATGTACAGAGCCGACGAACACGACGGCACCCGCGCGGGCGGTGAGATGCGGCACCACCAAACCCGTCAGCAACATGCCGCTGACGACGTTGGTGTGAAAGATCGACAGCAACGATTGTTCATCGAGGTCTGCGATGGCGCCGCGCAGCATAATGCCTGCACTGCTGATCAGCGCGTCCAGACCCTGGCCATGTGCCACTGCCGCATCGACCACACGTGCACGATCTGCCGCGACCGTGACATCCGCTGTGACAACGTGGCAACTCGGGCCAAGCGCGTGGGCAACCGCGTGCAGGGCGTCGGCACGCCGCCCACAGATCGTGACCCTCGCACCACGGCTTGCGTACCAGTGTGCGCAGCCGGCGCCAATGCCCGACCCCCCACCGGTGATGAGCACCGACATGCCTTCGATTGGTCTCATCGGTACGCGCGCACCTCTGCGTCGCTGCGCTGCAACAGCCAGGCGGCAGACCTGCGCAACAACGTTACATAGTCAGGTCGTTCGATCGCTGCAGCATCGTGGCCCAACGCGTTGTACACCACGCGGCCACCGACATCCGTTGGTGCATGTGCCCACAACAACGGCTGCGCCATGCTCGTGAGCAACGCAGGCGCAGCGGTATGCACGTTCAGTGCGTGATACACCTCATCCACTGTGTCGAACGCCGCAATGCCGTCGGTGAGCGGATGCGCCGCCTCCGTGGGTGCGACATGAATGCGCCCGAGTTCAGGATGGAACGACTCGCCCCAGCGCCAGCTCACACCCAGCAAGGCACCCCATTCGGCCCAGGTATCGAAACACAGCGCTGCAGTGTGCAGGCCCAGGAGGCCGCCACCGCGTTGCACATGTGACCACAGCGCCGCCCGGCCAGCCTGCGGAATCGCGTACGCCCAACGATCACGATGTGGCGCGTATTTTTCGTGCTGCGTCATCCGCCAGCGCAGTGCGTGCAGTGTCACCATGTCCCAGCTGCCCGCGGCAATGCTGGCCCAGGTCGAATCCAGGTCTTCGGTGATGGTCGACTGTACGTCGGCCGCGTTCAGACAATCCGCAAGCGCCAGCGCAGCGGGCGCGAAGTCGTGCTGAATGCCGCCAGACAGGATCAGGTTGCGCGCGCGCTGGGTACTCATGCGCGCGGCAACTGTGCCAGCAGGCTGCTGACCACGCCGCCATCCACCACCAGTTCGTGCCCCGAGACATAGGCAGCACCGGGCGAGTCGAGCCACAGCACGGCATTCGCAACGTCTTCCGCAGTGCCAAGCCGACGCAGCGGCACACCCGCAACGCGGCGCGCCCGAACCGCATCGTTGGCAAAGATGGGCGCAGACATGCCGGCATCAATAAAGCCGGGCGACACCGCGTTCGCGCGCACGCCCAGCGGTCCGCACTCGATGGCCAGCTGACGAACAAAGTGCGCAAGCCCCGCTTTTGCGGCCGGATAGGCGCCGACGTTCGGCCCGGGCGTTGCACTGTTGATCGACGTGATGCACAGCACATGACCGCTGCCCACGGCCGCCATGCGCCGCGCCCCGGCCAGCGCCACCAGCATGGCGCCCCACAGGTTCACATCCAGCACCGAACGCAGATCGCTCAGCGACTGCTCGAGCAACGGCCCGAAGCGAACGATGCCGGCGTTGCACACCACCAGATCCGGCGCGGCACCGAACTGTGCGAATGCCTGCTCAACGCCTTCCGCATCTGTGACATCGGCAACGATCGCCATGGCATTCGGCATTGACTGCGCCGTGCGTTCTGCCGCTGCGCCGTCCTGGTCGCACACACCGACCGCATAGCCTGCATCCGCCAACGTGCGTGCAATGGCAGCGCCCAGGCCATGTGCAGCGCCGGTCACCAGCGCGCGCTTCATTGCACGCGTCACTGCGCAGGGCCCTCGCGGTTGAGAATGCCACGCGAGTAGGGCGACACGCGCCAGCCTGAAATTGGTTTGCGCGGCGGCTCATGATCGGTCAGATCGGCTTCCCGCCCGCCAACGAACACATGCTTGATGCGCTTGCAATCACCCAGTACGCGCACATCGCGATCCGGCTCGCCGTCGACAAGAATCAGGTCCGCCAGCTTGCCCGGAGCGATACACCCCGTTTCGTCCTGCAGCCCGATCGCGCGCCCACACTCGTATGTCGCGCAGCGAATCGCCTGCAACGGCGTCAAGCCCAGCGATTCAACGAACACCTGCAGCTCGCGGTAGTGCCAATCGCCATAGGGTGTCAGCGAGAAACCGCTCTCGCTGCCACACAGCACGGGCACGCCCGCGTCGAACACGCGCCGCAGCTGAACGGCGCTGTCCTCGATCTCGCGCCTGTAGATGTCCTTCAGCCGGGCATCTGCGCCAACGGAATCACCGAAGTCCAGCAGATTGGCCTGGAAGGTGAACGTCGGCACCAGCGGCACCTTGCGTTCAATCACCAGCTGCAGCGTGTCTTCGTCCATGAAGGTGGCGTGCAGAATCATGTCGAAGCCTGCACGCACTGCATCGCCAATGCTCTTCGCGCCGCGGCAATGACCGGTTACCGGAATGCCCAGTTCGTGGGCCGTGTCGCAGATCAGCCGCAGTTCATCGAAGGTGAACGCCTGCACTTCGCCTTTGCTCTTCTGCTGTGGCGTGAGCCCGGTGACATGCACCTTGATCCAGTCCACACCCAGCTTGATCTGTCGCCGCACCTCGGCGCGGATCTCATCAGGCGAACGCACCACGACGGCATAACCGCGCGTGCCCTGATCGGGGATCAGCCGCCCGGCCGTGCCGCCGACAGAGGTCAGCAGCGCATAGCCACCGGTGGCCATGCGTGGGCCTTCAAGCACGTCGGCCGCAATCGCATCGCGCAGATCCACGCCGATATCGAACAGGCAGTCGGCATCAAGAAATCCTGTGACCCCGGCGCGCAACAGCTTCTTCACGTTGCGTGCGGCGATGATTGCCGACAGACCCGCGCGCCGGTGAAAGAACAGTTCATCGTTCGACGACGGCTCGTCGAAGGTGATGTGGCAATGCGCATCGATCAGGCCTGGCATGAGCGTTGCGCCTGCGGCATCAATGCGCCGCATGGTGCCCGGACTTGGCACATCGACGGCTTCGCTGCGCTGACCGTTCACCGCACGGCCCACAGTGACGATGCGGTCGCCCTCGATCAACACATCGCCGACAAATGCTGGCGCGCCCAGACCATCCACAATGCGCGCATTCTCGATCAGCGTGGTCACGTGCTGCTCCAATCCTCTCAGGCTTGCGGCGATGATAGCGGTTGTCCCCGCCGCAGCGGCAGTGAGCTATGCAAGCTGATCGAATCGCTGCGTTGCCGTTGCTCGGCTGAACAGCCGGGGGCTAGCATCGCGGCCTTTCCTGGACCGCACGAGCATTGCACCTGATGAGTAAGCAATCCCCGGATCAAAGCCTGAGCCCCAGCGCCGAAGCGTGCCCGTTCAAACGCGCCGCCGACGTGGACTTCATGGACCCTGTCGTGCAGGAAAACTGGTTTGCAGCCTATGACGTGTTGCGCAACGAGGCACCCATCTACTTCATGCCGCAGATCGGCATGCACGTGCTCACGCGCTACGACGACATCGAGTACGTGCTGCGCCGCCCGACGCTGTTCACGGCAGGCCCCGATGTGCAGGACACGGAACCGCTGATCAAGTTTCCTGAGGCGCGGGCGTTGTACGAACAACACGGATGGGCGCGCTACACGGCGCTCGGCGAGAACCTGCCGAAGCACGAGCACTATCGGGCGCTGGTCGATCCGCTGCTGTCGATGTCGGCGATCAAGTCGCGCGAGCCATTCATACGCGCCACGATCAACGAACTGATCGACAGCTGGATCGATGCCGGCGAGATCGAGTTCATCAAGGCATTCGCAGAACCCTTGCCGATGATCGTCATCGCCGAACTGCTGGGCCTGCCGCGCATGGACCTGCCACAACTCAAGGAATGGTCACACGCCTGGGTGCTGCCGTTCTCGCGTGGCCTGACGCTGGAGCAGGAAATCTGGGCCGTCAGCAAACACATTGAACTGCAGCACTACATTCACGACACGTTGCAGCGCAAGCGCAAGGCGCCGACCGGCGACATCATCAGCCACCTGGCCAGCGTCGAATACGAGGACGTGGAGCTCGGCCACAAACGCCCACTTACCGACACCGAGATCATCGGCATCGTCGATCACCTGCTGATCGGTGGCAACGAGACCACCATGTTCGCGCTGTCGAACGGCCTCTGGCTGTTGTTCCAGTATCCGGACGCTTATCGCGAGCTGCAGGCCGATCGCAGCAAGATCAGGAATTTCGTCGAGGAAACGCTGCGCATCGAATCGCCCACACAAGGCCTGTACCGGTTTGTCACCGAAGACACGCACATAAACGGCGTCGCCGTGGCAAAAGGCGCGATGCTCAGCATTCGCTACGGCGCGGGCAATCGCGACCCGGAGCGTTTTCCCGAGCCTGAGCAGCCACAGCTGGATCGCAAGAACGCTGGGCGCCACCTGGCTTTCGGCATCGGCGAACATGTATGCCCGGGCGCCACCTTGAGCCGCTACGAACAGAGCCTGGCCTGGGAGGTACTGTTCGACCGCACGCGCAATCTGCGGCCAGTGGTCGAAAAGAACGACTATTCACATGTGTCGGGGATCTGGATGCGCGCATTGAAGTCTATTCACGTGCACTTTGATCGCGCCTGATGCAGCAGCTACCAATCGCGCAGGACAGCTGTGCACAGCAAAGAAAGGAGCAATGAACGAATGAGTGACACCCTGGAGTTCGGCAGGTCGGTGCTTCGTCAGGAAGCACAGGCCGTGGCCGCGCTTGCCGACACGCTGGATGGTCGCTTCGACGAGGCCGTGCAAGCCCTGCTGAACTGCCGCGGCCATGTAGTGCTCACAGGCATCGGCAAACCCTGGCTGGTGGGTCAGAAGATTTCCGCAACGCTTGCCAGCACCGGCACGCGCAGCTTTACGCTGCATCCCAGCGAGGCAGTGCATGGCGACATCGGTCGCCTGCACCCCGATGATGTTGTAATCGCCATGAGCAACAGCGGCGAGAGCGAAGAGGTGGTGCTGGTACTGCCGGTCATCAAGCGCGTCGGTTGCACGCTCATCGGTGTCACGGCGAAGCCGCAGTCCGCGCTGGCGAAGCACAGCGACATCATTCTTGAGATGGGCACCTTCGAAGAGGCGTGTCCCATTGGTATGGCGCCCAGCGTGTCCACCACGCTGATGCTTGCGCTTGGCGATGCGTTGGCGCTGGCCGTCATGAAGGCGCGCAGCTTCGGGCGCGAGGACTACGCCAGGTTTCATCCTGGTGGTGCACTCGGCCGTTCGCTGATGAAGGTGGGCGACATCATGCGCGGCATCGAGGAAACCGCCATGGTCGGCGCCCACGCGACTGTCAAAGACGCGCTTGGCGCCATTACGAAACAGAAGATGGGTGCGGTGTTCATCGTCGACGGCGAGAAGCTGGTTGGCGTGTTCACCGATGGCGATCTGCGCCGACACATCGAAGACGATGGACTGCTGAAGCACGATGTCGCCGACATCATGACCTCGCCAGGCAAGCGCGTGGGCGTGGATCGGCTGGCGAGTGAAGCGGTGCGCATGATGCAGGACTTTCGCATCGGCGAACTGCCGGTGGTGAATGCGGCCGGCAATCTGGTGGGTCACGTGGCGTTGAAAGACCTCGTGGCCATGCACTTCGTGTAGAACCCCCCAAGGAATGCAATTCCGCGAAGGAAGCTTGGAACAACATCACCCGCTCAACATCACCCGAAAGGAGAATTCGACATGGCCGTGCTGCGCGATCGCCCTACGTACAGTTCAACTTCCTGGTCGACATTGGTGACGGCGTCACCGAGGGTCCGCAGGCCGGTTTCTCCGAAGTGAGCGGCATCGGTATGAGCGTAGACGTCATCGAATACCGGACCGGCAACGCACGAGAAAACAACGTCATCAAACTCACGGGTTTGAACCGCGCGAGCGATGTCACGCTGAAGCGCGGCCTCATCGGCTCATTGAGCCTGTACCACTGGCTGAACCAGATTCGCAACGGCGATCAACACGCACTGCGAACCGTGACGATCCAGTTGCTGAACGAAGACCATTCAGACGTTGTGCAAACCTGGAAGCTGTTGCGTGCACGCATCGTCAAACACACCAGCGGGCCGTTCAACGCGAAGGGTACGGATGTGGCGATGGAAGAAATGGTGCTCGCCTACGAGCGGCTCGAGATGGAATAGATGGCCGAACTGCGCTAGCGTCCGTACCCGGGTTGCCATTTTCTGGTGGTGATCGGCGCGCAAAGCGCCAATGCGATCGACATGGGTTTTTCGGAAGTCATCTTCCCGTCGTTCTCGCTGGACGTCGCGCAACCCGGCGATGTCATGAACGATGCATCTGCGGCAAACAACCGCCTGATTCTCAAGCGTGGCGTGACCGGCGATCTGAGCCTCTATACGTGGTGGCAGCGAACCCGCTCGGCGCGTGCGACGCGTGCGACGCGCGCGCGCACCGTGGATGTTCAGCTGCTCAACGAAGACCACTCCAAGGTGGTGCTGACCTGGCGGTTCCGCAATGCGCGGCCACATTGCCTGACCTACTCGCCACTGCGTGCCATGGCCAGCGAACTGGTGATCGAAACACTGGAGTTGACGTTCGGCAAAATTGAAATGCGATAGGAATAGATGAGATAGCGCGAGCTGCGTTGGGTGAAGATGCGCTGACGCGCCTCAGCCGCGATACCCCGCCCAACGATCGAACGCGGCCGCGATCTGCGCGAAGCGCGCTTCGACCATCGGCTTCAGTTCAGGGTGCGTGAAGATGTAGGCATCGTCGTTCGGCCGCGAACACGCAACGCTCTGGAAGGCTGTTCAGCGGGACGCGAATGGCGTCCCACTGGAATTCGACACGGCGACCGAGGTCGTCGACGTCAATGCGGTGGACACCAGCTCGCGCAAACTGGTCCATTGCACTCTTGGTCCAATCCGCCGCCAACGAGCTCGATGTTCGAGTCAATGTGCCGAGACTTCGGCCGATCCCGCAGCTTTGATGTGTCCAGCGCGGCTGCCGACTTCAAACCGCCTGAGTGGCAACTGCGGCCCCATACGTCCCGAACAATCGTCAGCTTCCTGCTTCGGACACCCAGTTCTCAAGCTTCAACCCCTTGACCCGGCGGAACTCGCGCGCGTTGTTGGTCACCAGAGTGGCATCGAGCGCCAGGGCATGCGCTGCAATCAGCAAATCCATCGGACCAATCATCTGACCACGAGCCATCAAGTCAAACTTCGTGCGCGCAAAGTGCTCGCGCGCGTCGTCGTCGAGCGGCAATACTCTGAACTCTGCCAGCCAACGACGCACCGCAGGCGCGTACGCGCGTGCCTGTGCACGCATCGCGCCCAACTCAAGCTCCATCGCCACCAGCACCGAGAGCGCAACGGATTCGGGTTCGAGCGCGTTCAGCCGTTGCAGCACGCCGAGTGGCCGTTGGCGTATCGCATAGATACACGTATTGGTGTCGAGCAAGTGCACGGCTAGCGCTTCCTTGCGTGGCCGGTACTCGACTTCCTGGTGGCTTGCTTCCGCTTAGCTGCCTTGGGCTTGCCTGCGACTACCGCAGGTCGCTCTAACCAGTCGCGCACCTCCGGCTCGCCCTGCGCGGGCCGAACGAAGCTGGGGTCGTCAGGCAGGCCATCCAACGCGGCCCACAGCCGGTCGCCCAACCGTCCGCGGGGCTTCGGCCGAAGAACTACCGCGCCGTCGGGACTTCTTTCGATGAATACTTCATCCGTGTCGAAACGGAATGCCTTTGGCAGGCGCACCGCCTGGCTGCGCCCTGTCATGAAAACCTTGGCGACGTCCACCACGCACTCCTTAAGATCGCTCACGGCCGCATGCTGCCGGATATCAGTGGTATCGGCAATCACGACTTGAAGCCAAGGCTGAGACAGTGCAAACGCTGCAGGCGTGGCAACGGGCGCGGCACACGCGGCAGAATTCCAAGCGACATGGACACGACGTGGTTGCTGTCACCACAGCGTGTCGATTCAACACGAGCCGCGCGCGCCGCAGCAATGTGGCGATCTCGAAGAGATGCGCTGACGCGCGTCAGCCGCGGTACCCCGCCCAACGATCGAACGCGCCCGCGATCTGCGCAAAGCGCGCTTCGACCATCGGCTTCAGTTCAGGGTGCGTGAAGATGTAGGCATCGTCGTTGCGGATCGCGTCAAGCACCATGTCGCCGACCACCGCCGGATCGAGATGCCGATTCAACAGTTCGTCCAGTTGCGCCTGGCCGCCGGCCGCTTCATCGTTGCCGGGCGACGCTTCTTCGCTGGCCGCAGGCCCGCGTTGAGCAGAAGCATTCAGCTCACTCGGCCGATTGCGCCCTGAGTTGCCAATGCCGGTGGTCACGATGCCCGGGCACAGCACAGACACACCAATGTTCAGTGGCGCCAGTTCCTGACGGATCGTTTCTGAAATACCAACGACAGCGTACTTGCCGGCGTTGTAAATGCTGAGACCCTGCAACGCGATCTGCCCGGCAATCGATGCCGTGTTGACGATGTGACCGCCCTCGCCGTGCCGCTTGATGCGTTCAACGAACGTCTGCAGGCCGTTGACCACGCCACCCAGATTCACGCCCATCACCCAGTCCCAGTCCTGGTAGGTCAGGTTGTCGATGCGGCCATTCACGACTACGCCCGCGTTGTTGCACAACACGTGCACATTGCCGAAGGCGCGCTCGGTTTCGTCTGCCGCACGCGCCATCGCAGCCCTGTCGGTCACATCGAGCTTAATGGCCATGAATGCATTGTTGCCCGAGAACTCTTCACGCACGCGGGCAAGCGCTGCGTCTTCTACGTCGGCCGCCACCACCTTCATGCCGGCGCGCAAGAACGAACGCACCATCGCCAGACCCAGGCCGCTGGCACCACCGGTCACAAACGCAACTTTGCCTTCAACCTGTTTCATCTGGCTTTCCGTTTCACTTGGCGCGCTGCTTCACTTGGATCTGCTGCCGAACTCGAAGTTGTCCTGCATCTTCGCCCGCACGTCGCCTTGATGCGTGAAGTACTGCTTGAAGCCGCCGTTGTAGTTGCCATCCTGGCGCCGTTGGAACTCACCTTCGAAGTTGTAGTAACCGGGCGTGCATTCTTCGTTGCGCGTGGTCTTGCCGCGATGAGCGATGACCTCGTTCACCCACCACTCTTCTGCGTCGTGGGTTGGGTCCATCGTGTGATGGCCGTTCGCGCGCACGTAGTTGATGCACTCGGCAATGTGGTCGCCTTGGGTCTGCAACATATCCGTGAGGTTAAACTGGAACGACGCCTGGTAGCCGCCCATGATGAACAGGTTCGGAAAGCCCTGGGTGTGGATGCCGAGCAGCGTGCGAATGCCTTCGCCGTACTTCTCGTCCAGGTTCACACCGCCCTTGCCGACAATGCGGTTGTAGATGCCGGTCTTCTGCACTTCGAAACCTGTGGCGTAGATCAGCAGGTCGAGCTTGTAGGTGTTGCCGTCGAACACCGGCCCATCTGCATTGATTTCAGTGATGCCTTGGCCATGCGTGTCCACCAGATGCACGGTCGGCAGGTTGTAGGTGGGCAGATAGTCGTTGTGAAAGCACGGCCGCTTGCACATGAACATGTACCAGGGCTTCAACGCTTCGGCGGTCACCTGGTCGTTCACACTCTCTTCGATGCGCTTGTGAATGCGCATCATGTAGTCGATGTTCTCGCGCTCCTGGCGCTGAATCTTCTCTTCCCGCGTCTCGGCGGCAGCGCGCGCCTTCTGCGCCTCTGTCGGTTCGCGCGTTGCAAGCGCACGTGCACGGCGCTTGGCCTGCCAACCCGGCTCGAGCTTTGCTGCCCATTCAGGATCGGTAGGCCAGTCGTCGCGCACGTCGATTGAGCTTGGCGTGCGTTGGAATACATACAGTTCCTTCGCGTTGGCGCCGAGGCCTGGCACGGCCTGCACGGCGGTTGCACCGGTGCCGATGATGCCGACCACTTTGTCTTTCAGCTTTTCGAGATCCTGCCCGGTGTAGTCGTAGTCCCAGCGCGACGTGTGGAACGAATGTCCTTTGAATGTCTCCATGCCGGCAATGCGCGACAGCTTCGGCTTCGACAATGTGCCGTTCGCACAGATCACGAACTGCGCGCGCATGTGATCGCCGCGGTCGGTGTCGATGTGCCACATCTGTTCTTCATCGTTCCATACCGTCGAGGTCACCGTGGTCTGGAACACGGCCAGTTCGTACAGGTTGTAGCGCTTGGCGATGGCCTGACAGTGGGCAAAGATCTCCGGCCCGCGCGAATAATGATGCTTGGGCACATAGCCCATTTCGTCGAGCAACGGCAGATAGTCGTAGGACACTACGTCGCACGCCGCGCCCGGATAACGATTCCAATACCAGGTGCCGCCAACATCGCCCCCGCGTTCGACGATGCGAATGCTCTCGACGCCGCGCTCGCGCAGGCGCGCCGACGTCAGCAGCGCGGAAAAGCCACCGCCGATGAACAGCACTTCCACTGTGTCGCGGATCGGAGCGCGCGGCGTGATCTCACCGCCGTAGGGGTCCATCGCGTAGCGGCCCAGCCCGCCCTCAAGCTCCGAGGTGAACTGCTGCGTGCCCTCGGGCCTGTAGGCCAGGCGCAGGTCACGCTCCTCTGCAAACTTCCTTTTGATCTGGGCGTAGTAGGCGTCGGGCTGGGGCAGCTTTGGCATGGTATGAGTCCACTGATGAAGCGCCGGAAAAATCGGCAACCTGTGGAAGATAAGGGGAACTGCGGAGCGTCGCCATCCCCAAGTGCAACTTCGGGTGGTTCAGCCGTTCGGGCTGGCGTTCCAGGTGTGTCGCCAGACACCCCAGCTGCCATCGGGCTTGCGGCGCAGCACATCGAAGTAACGCGCGGCGCTGCGCGATGCGGTCAGCGCGCCGGGCTCTGTGATGCCCTGCTCGGGGTTCTTGAGTTTGAGGTGAATCACATACTCGTAACGCGCGACGGCCACGTCGCCCAGCACTTCCACGGCCGGCGGGGAGATGACTTCGATGACATAGGTCGCGGATTCGAACACCGGGCCAAGGAACTTCGCGTAGTGACTTGCGCCAAAGATGTCGTCCGCGCCGGGCGGCATCAGCACAACATCCTCGTGCAGCACACTCACGTAACCCGGAATGTCGGCGTGGGCAACTGCAGCGCGCCAATCTGAATACAGCTTTGTGATTGTGGCCACATCGTTGTTTGCGGACATGCTCTGGCTTCTCCTGTTGTTCTGTTGATCGTCGTTCGCTTGATAGTCGTTCTGGTCGTCGCCTTCACAGTCATCGCGAAGGTCTGCTGCCGGCACGCCGCGCATCACCCCAGCTGTCTGTCCTGCCCCACCGTCACAATTTCCCACACGGGGTGATGGTGTGCCGGCAACACAATGCCTGCAGCAATTCCATAGGCCGCCGTGTGCACGTTGTCGCCACCACCGACCATGCAGACATCAGTGCCAGCAAATGGTGTTTTGCTCCAGGCGCGCGCAGGCGTCGAATTCAAGATGCTCATCGGTGCTCTCCCCCATCGTTCA